>JBIIIL010000169.1:0-5859 GCA_044234825.1 Phycisphaerales bacterium | reverse complement strand
CCGGGCGCATCGCACCGTGCGCTCTGGGCGCGGCATGACGATGCTGACCGGATCAGCGCGCGCGAAGGCGCATGCGCTGGCTCATGGCAGCGATGGCCTCATCGTCGTCAATCGTGACTGAGGATCCCCTGCCATCGCGCCACCACCCGGCGGGTGCGGGGGCTCGACCTCGCGGCACCGAAGGCCGCACGCGAACCGTGCGACCCGCAGCGCCGCTCTGGGGTGCGGGAACGGTCAGGCTGGGCATCAGGCTCGGGGCTGCCATGGGGTCGTACTAGGGAGATTCGGATGGGTTGGGCGTTTGGACGCACATTTCCGCGGCCGCCATGGCCTCAGTATGGGCGCCCGCCACCGCCGGAATGAGGGGATTTCTGATCGAACTGGCACGGATCCACCCCCGGAGCGCAAGATTTGCCCAATAATCAAGGTCTATGCCGCCCACGCGATCCGCGACGCCACGCACTCCCTCCGGTGAGCGGACGTCCGCAGACCCGTCGACCGCTCGAGCGAAGTCGAGGCGATCCGCGAAGGATGGTGGCGCAGCGGATCGGGTGAAGCCGGAGGCTCGCGCCGTGCCGGCCGCGACCGCACTCGATCCCGCACGCGCGATCCGGGTGCGCGGAGCGCGCGAGCACAACCTGAAGTCGGTGAACGTCGACATCCCTCGTGACGGGCTTGTCGTGATCACGGGCGTGTCGGGCAGCGGCAAGAGTTCGCTCGCGTTCGACACGATCTTCGCCGAGGGCCAGCGCAAGTACATGGAGAGCCTGTCCGCCTATGCGCGGCAGTTCCTCGACCAGATGAAGAAGCCCGACATCGACTCGGTGGACGGGCTCCCGCCGACGATCGCGATCGAGCAGCGTGGCGGTGGCCACACGCCCCGCTCCACCGTGGCGACCACCACCGAGATCTACGACTACCTGCGTCTGCTGTGGGCAAGGTGCGGCACGCCGCGCTGCTGGCACCGCGACGAGTCGGGGCGCACGTGCGGGCGGACTATCGCGGCAACGCCTCCCTCGCAGATCGTCGATGCGCTCTTGGATGGTGCGGCCGGAAGGCGCGCGATGATCTGCGCACCCGTGGTGCGCGGCAAGAAGGGCTTCCACAAGGACGTGCTCGAGGACCTGCAGCGCGGCGGATTCGTCCGCGCGCGAGTCGACGGCACCGTCGTCGACCTGCGCGATGCCCTGAAGGCCGGTGGCGAGAACCCGCTCGGGCTCGGCCGATACGAGCTGCACGACATCGAGGCGGTGGTCGACCGCATCGCCATCGCTCCGGAGGACCGCCAGCGCGTTGCCGAAAGCGTGGAGACGGCGCTGAAGGCTGGCCATGGCGCGATGCTCGCGCTGGTCGAGCAGGACGGCGGCACCTGGGAGGAGCGCCGGTTCAGCGAGCGCTTTGCCTGCCCCGACCATCCGCAGTGCGCGATCGAGGAGCTTGAGCCGCGCCTCTTCTCCTTCAACAGCCCGCACGGCGCGTGCCCCTCGTGCGGAGGCCTCGGGAGCATCGACGCCTTCGACGAGGCGCTTGTCGTGCCGGACCCGTCACTCGGCGTCGCCGAGGGCGCGATCGAGCCGTGGCGGCGCAACGGCCGGCGCATGAACATCTGGTACGCGCGGCAGCTGCGCAACTTCTGCGCGGCGACAGGCACGGACCCGGCCACGCCCTTCAAGTCGCTTGCGCCGAAGCTGAGGCGGATCCTGATGCACGGCACCGAAGAGGAGGGACTGAAGGCCGGCGCCAGGCGGTTCGCCTTCGAGGGCGTGATGCCCAACCTCCGCCGGCGCTTCGACGAGACGGAGTCGCAGCTCGTGAAGGAGAGGCTGCACGGCTACATGAGCACGGCGCCCTGCACGGCCTGCCATGGGGCCCGGCTGAGGCCTGAATCGCTCGCGGTGGCGCTGCGCGGCGCTGGCCGGGACCTGAGCATCGCCGAGGCCACCCGGCTCTCGATCGAGCGCGCCGCCGAGTTCTTCGGGGCGCTCGAGCTGGGCGCCGAGCAGCGCATGATCGCCGCGCCCATCATGAGGGAGATCGACGCGCGGCTCGGCTTCCTCGGGTCCGTCGGGCTCGGCTACCTGACGCTTGACCGCCAGAGCGGCACGCTCTCCGGAGGCGAGGCGCAGCGCATCCGGCTCGCGACGCAGGTCGGCTCCGGGCTTGTCGGCACCTGCTACGTGCTCGACGAGCCGACCATCGGGCTGCACCAGCGCGACAACGACCGGCTCGTCGCCACCCTGCGGCGGCTCGCCGACATCGGCAACACCGTGCTGGTCGTCGAGCACGACGAGGACATGATTCGCGCGGCCGATCATGTGGTCGATGTCGGTCCGGGCCCTGGCCGTCACGGCGGCACCATCGTCGCGCAAGGCACCGTGCCGGAGCTCTGCGCGAATCCCGCGTCGCTGACTGGCCGATACCTCTCCGGCAGCGCGCGGATTGACGTGCCGGAATCGCGCCGGCCCATGAGCGCCTCGCGTGCGGTCACCGTGAAGGGCGCGCGCGAGAACAACCTCAAGGGGATCGATGTCGCGTTCCCGCTCGGCGGTCTCGTCTGCGTGACCGGCGTTTCCGGCAGCGGCAAGAGCACGCTCGTGACGGACATCCTGCTGAAGGGCGCGCAGCGCGACGTCAGCGGCATGCGGACATCGCCCGGTGCGCACGACCGCATCCTCGGGCTCAAGGCCATCGACCGGGTGATCGAGGTGGACCAGTCGCCCATCGGCCGGACCCCCCGCTCCAATCCCGCGACGTACACCGGGATCTTCGACGAGATCCGGGCGGTGTACGCCAAGGTCCCCGAGGCGCGCATCCGCGGCTACGAGCCGGGGCGATTCTCCTTCAACGTGAAGGGCGGCCGGTGCGAAAGCTGCCAGGGCACAGGCGTGAAGCGCATCGAGATGCACTTCCTGCCCGACGTGTTCGTGCCGTGCGAGACCTGCGCCGGACGCAGGTACAACCGCGAGACGCTCGAGATCCGCTACCGCGGCTGCACCATCTCCGAGGTGCTTGACATGACCGTGGAGGATGCGCGCGCCTTCTTCGAGGCCCACGGCCGTGTCGAGCGCATGCTCGGGTGCCTGGTCGATGTCGGGCTCGGCTACATGCAGCTCGGGCAGGCATCGACCACGATGTCCGGCGGCGAGGCGCAGCGCGTGAAGCTCGCGAGCGAGCTTGGGCAGGCCGGCGGATCGCACACGCTGTACATCCTGGACGAGCCCACCACAGGCCTCCACTTCGATGACGTGCGGCGGCTGCTCGCGGTGCTCTCGCGGCTGGCGACGGCTGGCCACACGCTGGTCGTGATCGAGCACAACCTCGACGTGATCAAGTGCGCCGACTGGATCGTCGACCTCGGGCCTGAGGGCGGCGAGCGCGGCGGAACCCTCGTGGCCAGCGGCACCCCCGAGGATGTCGCGCGCCATCCGGCGAGCCACACGGGGCGGTATCTCGCGCGCATGCTCGGCACGTAGCGCACCGGATCGCGCGTCGCGCCGCCGCCCGCACAGAGCATCCGGGCGCGAGGCGGCGGCGCCGGCGAGCGGACGCCCTACGATCAAGGCATGAGCGAGGACGACTACCGACTGGCGCTGCGCGTCATGACGATGCCCCGCGACACCAACCACAGCGGCACCGTCTTCGGCGGCGTGATCATGAGCATGATCGACCAGGCGGCCTACGTGCAGGCAAGGTCGCACGGCCTGCACCGCTGGGTGACCGTGGCGATGGAGAAGATCGAGTTCCATGCGCCGGTCTTCACGGGCGAGCTCGTCACCCTGCGCACGCGCACCGTGCGCTCAGGCCGGACGAGCGTGACGGTGCACGTCGTCGTCGATGCGGAGCGCGTCGCCACAGGCCAACTGGCGCGCGTGACGGAGGCGACGGTCACGATGGTGTCGGTGGACGCGTCGCGCAGGCCCATTCCCTTCGAGTCGCCTGTGACGCTCACCGACCTGACCGACGCGGAGCGCGGATGACCGTGCGCCGGGCCGCTGTGCTGGTCTCGGGATCTGGCCGAACTGCGCTGAACCTGCACGCCGCATCGCAGTCCGGCCGAATGCCCGCGCAGGTGGCGGTGGTGATCGCGCATCGGGAGGCGATCCCCGCGGTCGCGCGATGCCGCGAGGCCGGTCTTCGGGTGGAGATCGTCCCCGGCGCAGCCAGCGAGGCCGCCAGCGATGCGCTCGACGAGGCCCTGCGGCGCGCAGGCGCCGAGATCGTCCTGCTGGCCGGCTACCTGCGCATGTTCCGCGTGGGGCCGTGGGCCGGACGCGCCCTCAACGTGCATCCCGCGCTGCTTCCCCACTTCGGCGGAACGGGAATGCATGGGCGCCACGTGCACGAGGCCGTGCTCGCATCGGGTGCGCGCGAATCCGGATGCACCGTGCATGAGGTCGATGGCCAGTACGACCACGGCCGCATCATCGTGCAGCGTCGGTGCGCGGTGCTCGGCGGCGACACGCCCGACTCGCTCGCGGCGCGCGTGGTCGCGCAGGAGTCGATTGCGTACCCCGATGCGGTCACGCTGTGGAGCGCACGGTGCTGATCCGCGCGATGCTGGCAGGCGCCGCGCTCGCTGCGTTGCCCTGCACGGCGCGTTCCGGCCTCTCCGCACACCCGCCGGGGCAGTCTGCAGACGCGCCACAGCGAACCGCTGCCCCCTCCCGCGGCGAGGTCGAGCTGCGGCTCCCGCGACTTGTCACGGACGGCAAGCTTGGGGAGGCCCGGGCGCTCGTGGACGCGTACTTGCAGGCTCATCCGCGCGATGACGGAGTCCTTTTCGACGCGGCGCGGATCGCGTCCCGGCAGAGCGACCTCCGCGCGGCGGCGGCGTATGCCATCCGGTCCCTGCGCGCTGGCTGGCACGACGATGCGGCGCTGGACGGGCATCCCGACCTCGAGCCCCTGCGCGCGCATGAGTCATGGGCGCAGGTGATGGCTGTCCGCAAGGAGGTGCGGGCTGCCGGCAACGCGCCAGACTGGTCCAACCCGATCGGGCCAGCCCCGACCGGTTCCGGAAGCGCTCCCGGCGCAGGCAGCGCATCGCCCACCGGAAGCGATGCCATCGCATCGGCTGCACTCGGCCGATGGCTCGACCGCTTCGGCGCGGAACGCTATCGGGTCGAGCGCGATGCCGAACTCAACGTGATCTTCGCCTCGGGCGTCGACACCGCGAGCATGGCGCGCACACGCACGATGCTCAAGGAGCTCGCCCCCGCCCTCTCGCGCACCCTGTTCGGCGCCATGCCGCCCGACACGGTGCTTGTGGCGATCGCGACGCATGCGGACGCGGAGCGGTTCTTCGGCGACCCCCAGCAGTCGGGGCTGTACGAGCACAAGGACCGCAGCCTTGTGAGCCGCGACACGGGATCGAGCCTGCGCCACGAGTTTGTGCACCTCATGCACTGGGGTCACATGCAACGCCTCGGCCAGCGGCACCCGATCTGGATCCAGGAGGGGCTTGCGACGCTCTTCGAGGACTGGCGCGCGCGCGACGACGGTGCCGTCGAGATCCTCCCCAACCTCCGCCAGCCCGCCGCGCATGAGCACATGCGCGCAGGCCGCCTGCCCACGTGGAGCGAGCTCGCCCGCATGACCCAGGACCAGTTCATGGCGAAGGCCGAGGTGAACTATCCGGCGGTGCGGTCGGTCTTCTCGTGGATCACCGAACGTGGGTGGCTCCAGCGGTGGTACCGCGCCTACACCGCGATGCACGCCGAGGACCCTTCCGGCATCCGGGCGCTCGAGGCCGTGAGCGGGCAGCCCGCGGCAAGGCTCGAGGCGCAGTGGCGCGAATGGGTCAGCGACATGGGGCCCGGAGCCCTCGCGCCGGGCGCGCTGACCGCAGGGCTGGGCATC
>JBIIIL010000168.1:0-5947 GCA_044234825.1 Phycisphaerales bacterium | reverse complement strand
GCATCCAGGATGCTGCCCTCGATCAGGCGCACACGGCCGCTGCGGCCCGAGAGATTCTCCCTGAAGCCGTTGCAGAGGTCGTCGATCACCGTGACGTGCGCACCAAGCGCATCAAGCGCCTCCACGAGGTGCGAGCCGATGAATCCAGCTCCGCCCGTGACGCACACGCGCATGCCGCCGTAGGCGGCACGGTGCGACTCGAGCCACGCCCCCGCTGAGCCTGCCAAGATCAGGCCTTCTTGGCAGCCGTGTCGGGCCGCCAGGCCTGCTTGAAGGCCTTCATCGCGGCCATGAACTTGTCCTCGAGGCCCTTGAAGCTCTTCGACTTCACGAGCTCGTCGCGCAGCGCGCGCTGCGGGCCGCGGAAGTGCTCGAGCAGCTCGGTCTCGTAGCGGCGCACCTGGTCACGCGCGACATCGTCGAGGAAGCCCTTCGATGCGCAGAAGATGCTGATGCACTGGTCGATGACGTCGAAGGGCGTGTACTGGCCCTGCTTGAGCAGCTCGACCATGCGCGCGCCGCGGTCGAGCTGGCGCTGCGACGCGGGGTCGAGCTCGGTGCCGAGCTGCGCGAACGCCTCGAGCTCGCGGAAGGCCGCAAGGTCAAGGCGCAGCGAGCCGGCGACTTCCTTCATCGCCTTGATCTGGGCATTGCCGCCGACGCGCGACACCGAGATGCCGACGTTGATGGCGGGGCGCACGCCTGCGGCGAAGAGCTCGGGCTGCAGGTAGATCTGCCCGTCAGTGATCGAGATCACGTTCGTCGGGATGTACGCCGACACGTCGCCTTCCTGCGTCTCGATGATCGGGAGCGCGGTCAGCGAGCCGCCGCCGTTCTCCTTCGAGAGCTTCGTGGCGCGCTCGAGCAGTCGCGAGTGCAGGTAGAAGACGTCGCCTGGGTACGCCTCGCGGCCTGGCGGGCGGCGCAGCAGCAGCGACAGCTCGCGGTACGCGACAGCCTGCTTCGAGAGGTCGTCGTAGACGCAGAGCACGTGCTTGGGGGTCTTGCCCTCCTTGCCCTGCCACATGAAGAACTCGCCCATCGCGCAGCCCGCGTAGGGCGCGATGTACTGCATCGGGGCGCTGGCGGACGCGCCGGCGCACACGACGATCGTGTAGTCCAGGGCGCCTGCCTTGCGCAGCGTCTCCACGACGCCGGCGACGGTCGAGTCCTTCTGGCCGACCGCGACGTAGATGCACACCACCGCATCCTCGGTGCCCCAGTACTGCTTCTGGTTGATGATGCAGTCGAGGCAGACGGCGGTCTTGCCGGTCTTGCGGTCGCCGATCACCAGCTCGCGCTGGCCGCGGCCCACGGGAATCATGCTGTCGACGGCCTTGATGCCGAACTGCAGCGGCTCCTTCACGGGCTGGCGCTTGCTGATGCCGGGAGCGACGATGTCCACCTTGCCGCGCTGCTTCGTGCTGATCGCAGGGCCGCCGTCGAGCGGGTTGCCCAGCGGATCGACGACGCGTCCGAGGAGCTCGGGGCCGACCGGCACCTCGAGCAGGCGCCCGGTGCCGCGCACCGTGTCGCCCTCGCGGACGCGCGTCGCGTCGCCGAAGAGGGCGACGCCGACGGTGTCGGTCTCGAGGTTCATCACCTGGCCGGTGACCGTGCCGCCCTCGCTCTCGAACTCGAGCAGCTCGCCGGCCATCGACTTCGACAGGCCGTAGACGCGGGCGATGCCGTCGCCGACCTCGACCACCTGGCCGACGTCGGAGATCTCCAGCTGGCTGGAGAACTGCTCGATTTCCTGCTTGATGACTGCGGTGATCTCGTCGGTCTTGATCTTCACGTCTGTGCTCCGGTGCTGTTCAGCGAGGCGATGGGGTCCGATGCGTGGCGCAGTGGGCGGGCTCCTGTTCCGCCCATCCGCGCCGGCGCGTCATCCGAGGAAGTCCTTCGATGCGGCGCGCACGCGCGCGCCGCCCTTCTCGATCAGCGCGCTGCGCATCCTGCGCAGGCGGGTGGCGACCGACCCGTCCACGAGCTGGTCGCCGATGCGGAACTTCACGCCGCCCACCATGTGCGGATCGGCGTAGAAGTGGAAGACTGGATCCTTGCCGGTCGCGGCCTTGATGCGCTCGCGCATCACCTGCTGCGATTCCGGCGAAGGCGCGGCGCCGTCGACGGTGTAGACGTCGACCTCGGTCTTGCCGAAGGCCTGCTGCAGCGTGGCGTCGTACGCATCGCACACGGCGAGCAGCGCGCCAAGGCGTCCCTTGCGGTTGAGCACCATCAGGAAGGTGAGCAGCCGGTCGCTCACGCGGCCCTTGAGCATCCTCTCGAGCGCGGCGGCGCGCTTGGCGGCCCCGATCACGGGGCTCTCGATGAAGCGCCGCAGGCGCACGTCCGAGCGCACGATCTCGCAGAGCGCCGTGAGCTCCCCGCCCATCTCGGCCGCACCCGAATCGCCGCCCGCGGACTTCGCGAGCTCGAAGAGCGCGTTCGCGTAGACGGTCGCGACTTCAGATGGGGCTGCGGTGGGCACTGGCTGTCCTCGGGTGCAGGTGGTTCAGTTGCGGCCGGTGCCCGCGTACTCGCGCAGGCTCTCCTCGACCAGCTTCTTCTGGTCCTCGGCGTTGATGCTGCGGCCGAGGATGCGGCGCGCGATCGATACGCCCAGGTCCGACGCCTGCGCCTGGATGTCGGCCACGGCCGCCCGGCGCGCGGCCTCGATCTCGTCGCTGGCGCGCTTGATGCGCTCGGCGAGCTCCGCCTCGTTCTTGGCGCGGATCTCCTGGCCTGCGCGCAGCGCCTCGGCCTTCGCCTCGCGGATCATGCGGTCGGCCTGCTCGAGCGCATCGCGCATCTTGGCCTCGAGCTCGTCCTGCTTGGCCTTGGCGGCATGGCGGGCCTGCTCGGCGGCCTTGATCTCCGAGATGATCTTCTCGTTGCGCTCGTCGAGGCCCTTGGCGATGCCGGGCCAGATCTTGAAGCGGAAGATCAGGAAGAAGATGACGAAGACCGCGACGGCGGTGCCGAAGGGCAGCAGCTCGAACGCGATCGGGTTTGCGGCGGCGATCAGGTGCATGGGGCGCCTCTGTCTCGGGAAGGTTCCGGGCCCCCTTGCGGAGGCCCGGAACCGGGAGATTCACCGAAAGGCGGCCGCTCGCGCAGCGCGCGGCGGCCGCAACGACACTCAGGTTCCCGCGGGCGGGAAGCCGAGCAGACCGACGACGACCGCGAAGAGGGCGACACCCTCGATGAGCGCGGCGGTGAGGATCATGTTGATGAAGATCTTGTTGGCGACCTCGGGCTGGCGCGCGATGCTCTCGACGGCGCTGCCACCGATGCGGCCGATGCCGAGTCCGGCGCCGAGCACTGCGAAGGCGGCGGCGAGGCCGGCGCCGAGGCCGGAGCCCCAGTTCATGGCGTTCGCGGGGGCATCAGCGGCGAGCGCTGGGGTGCCACCGACAAGCGCGAGGGCGGCGAAGGCAAGGGTGGCGAGTGCGATGGGCTTCATGGCCGAGGTGGTCTCCGGTGAATCTGGTGGCGCCGTGGGCTGCGCCGTTTCGGTGAGGGTCTGAATGCCCCCGGCACCCACGGCCGGGAGGGTCGACGAGAATAGCGGCTTCGGGGTCGCCCGTGGCACGCGCCAGGGCCCCCTACGCCCTTGGTTCAGTGCGCGTGGGCGTGGGCCTCTGCGCCGTGCGCGTGGTCATGCTCATGCTCGTGGTGCTCGTCGCCGTGGCTCATCAGGCTGATGAAGACCGCGGTGAGGAACATGAACACGAACGACTGCAGGAAGGCCACAAAGAGCTCGAGGAATGTGATGGCGACCGCGAAGACGCCGGCAATCGCGCTGACGCCAGCCACCCCGCCGACGCCCAGCTTGGCCGCGGAGGCGCCGAAGCCGAAGAGCACCACCAGCAGGGTGTGCCCGGCCACCATGTTCGCGAAGAGTCGCACAGCGAGCGCCGCAGGCTTGATGAACATGCCCGCGAGCTCCACGGCGAAGATGATCGGGATCACGAGCCACAGCACGAGAGGCCCGTGCACGAGGTCGGGGCCCCCGCACAGGTGCTCCAGGGTGCCCTTGATGCCCAGCTCGCGGATCGACTGCCAGAGGATCGCGAAGAAGCTGCACACCGCAAGGCCCGCGGTCACCGAGATGCTTGCCGTCGCCGCGCCGCCGAAGAGCACATGCGTCTCGTCGAGCGGCAGCGGATCGAGCTTCTTGCCCATGAGCCCGAACAGGAACTCCTGCGCGTCGAAGAACGGCACGAGCCCGAACAGGTTCAGCATCAGGATCAGGAAGAACTGCGCCAGCAGGAACGGAAGCCACGCGGTGGCCAGCCGCTCGCCCATCACGGGCTTGAGCATCTCGTCCCGCAGGTAGACGGCGATCGTCTCCACCATCTGCGAGAGCCGTCCGCGGGTCACGTACCGCTCGTGCCCCATCGACTCCGGACCCGTCGCGATCGCCTTCGATGCCCGTGCCATGATCAGCAGCATCAGAGCGCCCGCGGTGACCAGCGAGAGCATGCTCAGCCAGAGCCACTCGGTGCCGAAGGCCTTCTTGTCGACGATGTGGTTGATCGGGTTGCCGCCCGCGGCAATCAGGTCAAGGACGCTCGTGGCCGTGAGGTAGGAGGTCATCGGGTGGGTACCAGGGCCTTGGACATGCCTGCCGCGATCGAGCCTGCCTCAGTCATCAGCTGGACGAAGTAGCCCAGCCCGACCGCAAGCGCGAGCGCCTTGGGCGCCGAAGGGGAGGACAAATATAGCAGGTAGGCCCCTGCCGGAGTCACCAGCAGGCGGATGATGGTCGACCCCATCCACAAGGCCGCCAGGGTGCTGATCGGGCGAGCTGTCCAGGGGGTCAGGGCGAGCATCGAGAGGGCCGAGACGACCCATGTCAGGATGATGCCGGAGCAGCCGATCCGGACAGTGTCCGGACCCATATCCACCGAGTGCGCGAGGAGCCTGCACCCGGCCCACCAACCTGCGCAGGACAGCCCGGCGGCGACCGCACTGGCAAGGAGCGTGCTCTTCCAAGGAACCCGCGCGAGCGGTTCGGAGGGTTGTGAAGGCGCCGCATTCATCGGTTCGGTCATGCTCAGCCGGAGCCCGGCCCGCTGTCGCCCGAAGGCGCGGCCGAGCCGTCCGCACGCTCGGCGGCCTGACGCGCCTGCTTGCGCATCGCGTCGGCGCGGTCCACGGACTTGTAGAGACGCAGTCCGCCGCGAACCAGCGAGTAGATCGCCACCACCACTCCCACCAGCGAGCCGACCAGAACGCCCTTGGGCGCGGTGCCGAAGAAGTGGTCAACGCCCCAGCCCAGCGCGGCGCCGGCGATGACCTCCGTGGACATCTGCCACCCCAGGCCCAGCATCTGGAAGCCCACCCGCCGCTCGATGCTGTCGGCCTCGCGGCGCACCTTCTGCTCAGCCGCGCGGGCGCGGGCGGCCGAATCGCCGGATTCGGGCGGTGCGCCCGATGGGCCGGAATCGTGCGGCTGCAGCATGCCCACGCGGGGAGGGTAGCTACCATTCCGACCCAATGCCGATCAGAGACGACGAGGTCATCGACGTCACGCCGAAGCGCCTGAACCGCGCCGAGAGCCTCTTCATCCCCTCGATCATCAAGGGGCTCGGCACCACGATGCGCCACTGCCTCGAGAACATCGGGCGCAACGGATCCAACAAGAAGAACATCTGGGTGGTCCAGTACCCCGAGCAGAAGCGCGACGACCGCCCCGTCGAGGAGGGCGGCCAGTACCGGCCCTACTTCCGCGGCGTCCACCGGCTCAACAAGGACGAGGACGGGCGCGTGCGGTGCGTCGCCTGCTTCATGTGCGCGACCGCCTGCCCGGCCAACTGCATCCACATCGTGGCCGACGAGAGCCCGTGGGAGGACCGCGAGAAGTACCCCAAGCAGTTCGACATCGACGAGCTGCGCTGCATCTACTGCGGGATGTGCGAGGAGGCGTGCCCGGTGG
>JBIIIL010000167.1:0-5954 GCA_044234825.1 Phycisphaerales bacterium | reverse complement strand
CGAGCGGGACTCGTCCGGGCAGGTGAAGGTTCGGGTGAACCTGCCAGGCCTCGGGTTCTTCCGAAGCAACCCTCCGAGCACGAACGTCACCGTCCGGACCCCAGGGCTTTCGGGCGTGCGGGCCGAGTCGATGAACGGCAGCATCCGCACCGAGGGTGATCTCGGGAAGCTGGCGCTCGAGACGATCAACGGCTCCATCGATGCAGCCGGCGCAGCGTCAGTCGTCGAGGCAGACTCAAACAATGGATCCATCAGCATCGCCGGCACGATGACTTCCGTGAAGGCCGAGTCGACGAATGGCAACATCGACATCTCCGGCGCGATGTCGTCGGCCCGGGCCGAGACCGCGAACGGGAAGATCCGCATCGCCGTGCCCGCAGGGTCGAAGGCCGTGATCGACGCGGAGAGCGTCAACGGCAGCATCACCCTGGAGATCCCGGCGTCGTGGGACGGGGCGATCGATGCATCCACGACCTGCGGAAGGCTCCGCGTCACGGACATCGACGGCACCACGACCAACGACTTCGTGGGCGCCACGTTCCGCCGCACGGCCGCGTCCGGATCGTCGGCCAAGGCGAAGCTCGACGTCACCAACGGATCGATCACCCTGAAGCGTTCGTGAAGACCAGCACCCGACGCAGGAACCCGCCATGCATCCAGGCAGCCACCAGGACATCGCGCGCCTCGCACGCCAGGTGCGCATCCTCCAGTTCGCCGTCGTCGGCCTCGGCGTCATCCTCGGCGGCGCCGTGACGCTGGGCTTCGGCCCGCAGGCACCTGCCAAGGAGGTCCGCGTAGAGAAGTTCGACGAGATCACCGTCGGCCGGATCAACATCGCGGGCCCCGACGGCGTGAAGCGGTTCATCCTGAGCCACGATGCGCCGAAGGCGCCGTTCGCCGGGGAGCTGCTGGAGCGCAATGTGCCGCCCGGAATGGCCGGGATGATCTATTGCGCACCGAACGGCGACGAGATCGGCGGCATCGGTTCGGCGGATCGCATGCGCCTCATCACCCTCGACTACACCGACTATCCCCTCGAGGCGCTGGTCCTCGGCAGCGGCGGAGATCGCGAGGAGCAGGGAGTGAGCATCAGTCTCAAGCATCCGCCCTCGGGGCCGAAGGTGGACACCGCGGCCTCCAGCCGCGGCTGGAAGACGCTGCAGTCGATCTGGAAATCCGGCCTCGAGGGCGAGGCCGCCGACGCCGAGGCGGAGAAGCGCGCCAAGACCGACCCGGACCTCGCTGAGGTCCTCCGTCATCGAAAGATGATGGTGCAGCGCATCGGCATCGGGGTGGACCCTGCACAGGCGGGGATATCGATCGCCGATCGCGATGGCAACGACCGCATCGTCTTGCGCGTCTCTGACACGGGCGAGCCTGAGATCCTGGTGCTCGATGCCGAAGGCAAGGAGTTGGCGCGGATACCGGAGCGCACGCCTAAGCCGTGAGCCCAGGTGGCGTCGGGGCTATCGTGCCCCCATGCCACGCCGCCGCATCTCCTCCGGTTCGACCTTCGAGCGCGACATCGGCTACTCCCGGGTGGTCGTCGTCGGGAGCCAGGTCTTTGTCTCTGGCACCACCGGCTTCGACTACTCGACGATGACCATCAGCGACGACGTGGCCGCCCAGGCCGTGCAGTGCCTGCGCAACATCGAGGTGGCGCTCCGCGAGGCGGGTGCGTCGATGCAGGACGTCGTGAGGGTCCGCTACATCCTGCCGCGGGCCGCCGACTTCCCGGCTACGTGGCCCTCGCTGCGCGCTGCCTTCGGCGAGATCCGTCCAGCCGCCACCATGATCGAGGCCGGGCTCGCCGATCCGCGCATGAAGATCGAGATCGAGGTGGACGCGGTCATCGGCTCCGCGTGACCCGTTCAGCGGCGCGTCGCCGCCCACTCCAGCACGTCGATCTCGGGGAGCCGGTCGCTGACGCCGGGCACCGCAAGGCGCCGCAGCATGTTCAGGCACTGCGCGCGGTGGTGCATGCCGTGCGTGGTCACATGCATGAGCATCGCGCCGAGCGTGAAGCGGTAAGGCGTACCGCCCAAGGAGACGTCCACCGCCGTATCCAGCCCGCGAATCCGCGCGCGCTCGGCGCTCGCCGCAATGTCCGCAGCGGCCTCGTCAAGCAGCCTGATCAGCTCCGCGGGCGTCCGCTGCGTCCCGTCCTCGATTGACGGCCGCATCGCACGCGGGGGTCCGTCAATGCGGTCGGCCCACCGGAACATCGCGCCCACGATGTGCGTCAGCGTGTCATGCAGCGATCCCAGGCCGATCGCGAACTGCTGGTGCCACTGCGGGTCGCTGAGGCGCTCGCAGGCGGCAAGCACCTCTCGCGTGGCCCACACGTTGTGCTGCAGGGAGATCGAGAGCGGATCGGAGGTGCCCGCATCGCTGCAGGGCGGTCCATCCACCAGCGCGATCAGCATGCCGTCGTAGCCCTTCGCGCCGACGGTCTGCATGCCTGCGGCCCGAAGCTGCGGGTGCCGCCCCACGAGGTCCATCATCGCACGCACGCCGTCGACGCTCGGGTCGCCAGTTGCGCCGTCGGTCACGCGCCCGCGCCGGACGATGTTGTCCACCACGATCACGGTGCCGCGGTGCGCGAGCGCCACGGCGCGCTCGACGTACCCCGAAGAACTCTCCTTGTCCGCGTCGATGAAGATGAAGTCAAAGGGATCCGAACCAGCATCGATCATCGCATCGAGCGTCTCGGTGGCGCGCCCGACCTTCACCTCCACGCGCGATGAGAGGCCCGCCTGGGCGAGGTGCGCCAATGCGAGCCGGGCCCGATCCGGATCGACCTCGATCGAGACCAGCATGCCGTGCTCAGGAAGGGCGCGTGCGAGCCAGATCGCGCTGTAGCCCGCCAGCGTGCCGATCTCGAGAATGCGTGTGGCGCCGACAGCGCGGGCGAGCACCTCGAGCAGGCGCCCCGTGGCCTGCCGCAGCGCCGCGTCCTCCGGCGCAAGCCACTGCTCAAGCGCACGGTCGACCGCGCGCCACCTCGACTCGAGCTGGGTGTCTTCGGACATGCGTGCATCAGGCTACATAGGTGCGTCACCGCAGCGCGCTGCTGTCCGGCCTCGCGGAATCGACTCGTTCTCCTTGGGGTCGGAGTGCATTGGTGAAGAAGGCCAGTCCCAGCACCAGCCCTGAGAGAGCATTGGCCACGTCATACATGGCGCCCTCCGGACCCTGCTCGACGGAGGGTCCCGTGAAGACTGAGGCCACAACTCCGGATACCTCGCACGCAAGGAACAGGCAGGCCGCCCAGCGCTGAAGGAAGAGCAGTCCAACCGAAGCGAGCGCCGTCATGAACACGACCGCAAGACCTACCGCCGCAAGCGCCACCTCGCGGTAGGCCGCAAGCCTTCACGCGCATCCAGAGGCACGACCACAGTCCACACATCATGCTGCAGGGAGATCGAGAGTGGAGGGAGACCGGGAGCGCGCTGAGCATGAGAGCGTGGGCACCGCGTGCGCGTGCACCCGCGGCGTGCAAGGGCACTGTTCGCTCGGTGCCACTCATTGCCTAGACTCGTGCCACGTGCCATGCGCGGATATGCGCTCATCCTCTTCGATGGTGAGTGCGGCCTGTGCAGCCGGATGGTGCGCTTCGTGGCGGCTCGTGACAGCGCCAGGAGATTCCGGTTCGCGCCCCTTCAAGGCGAGATCGGCCGCCTCGAGTGCGCGCGCCTAGGCGTGGAGATTTCGGCCGACGAGCCCGACAGCGTCGTCCTGACCAGCGACCTTCACGCGTGGATCCGCTCGGACGCGGTCATCGAGATTGCAAGGCGCCTGCCCTGGCCTTGGCGTGCAGCGGTCGTGCTGCGCGCTGTGCCCGGTCGTCTCCGCGACGGTGCGTACCGGTGGGTGGCGCGCCACCGGTTCCGCTGGTTCGGCAAGGCGGACCAGTGCGCCGCACCGACGCCGGATCTCCGCGAACGCATGCTCGACTGAACGCATTGCCGGTCTCGCTGGGGCGTCGCCCCAGTTCGGCAAAGAGACTCGATTCGGCGTGGTTCCGCCTTCTTGACGTCCGAGGCCGATCCGAGTCTGCTGCCACGCGTGCTGAGAGACCCATGGACATCCTCTTCCTGCTGAAGCCCGGTTTCACCGATAGCGTCCGAGACAGTGCCGGCAAGCGGTACTACTGCCCCGACTGTGCATTCCTCGAGGGCGTGCTCGAATGCTGCCCCGAGCTGAGGGCGCAACTCGACATCCGGTACGTCGCATTTCCGCGGCCTCGGCAGGACATCGTCGAGCTCGTCGGTGATGCGCACCAGGGTTGCCCCAACCTCATCCTCGATCCCGCGCACCACAGGTTCGTCGATGCGAGCCGCTTCCACCGCCATGGCGACCGCCTGCACACCACCGACACGAAGGTGATCGTCAACTACCTCGCCGATCGCTACGGCGTCATGACCGCACACTTCTGACGCCACGTCGACGATGCGACGATGACCTCCGCATGAAGGGCGGCTGAGACCCGGTGGTGCCCCGGAGTCCTGCAGCACAAGGCTCGCCGTCGCCCATGGGCGCTCGCTGCCTCACACGATCCGCATGCGGTCGGCGAGCTGGGTGCGGCTGTTCACGCCGAGCTTGCGGTACACCATCTTCGAGATGGAGGCGACAGTGCTCTGGGCCAGGCCGAGCTTCGCCGCGATCGTGGGTCGGCTCAGGCCGTTCGCAAGCAGTCGCGCGATCTCAAGTTCCCGGCGCGAGAGCGTCCGGCTGGCGCCTCCATCGATCAGCCTCCGCTCATGCTCATGATGGGTCTCCTCGATGACGAAGTACTCCGCCATCTGGGGCTCTGGCGCCCACAGCCGCAGCAGGTTGAAGGACACGTGGTAGGGCTTCGCGTGCGCCGTCTTGGCGCTCTCGCGTGCGCGCTGGTCGGCTTCGGCGAGCATCGCGTAGGCGGCGCGGAAGCTGTCGCGCACCCGGAGCGCATCTTCATCGAGCAGGAGGGCGGAGTTGCACCCGGTGTAGTTGTCGGCCCCGAACTGCTCGTACCCCGGGCGTCGTGTGGCGTCGTCCTGAACCTGGCGGCTGTGCCGCTGCATGAGTTCGGCAAGTTCGCGAGATGCTGCAGTGTCCGCAGGATCGCTCCGGCTCCAGCTAAGAACGAGCCGTGCCATCGCGGTGCGGTACGTGGTCCGCCGGTGGCGGCTGCTGGCAGGCTGGAACTCTGCGAGCCTTGCGGCCACAAGCGCGTCAAGCGAATGCTGCGTCGACTCAAGCGACGCTTGGGCCGCCGAAGCGACTTCTGCGACGGACATGGCGCGCTTGGCACGGCGCAGGATCTCCCAGCGCTGCATGGTGGGAATGTCTCGCAGCGCGCGCATCACCGCCGGATCGCTCAGCTTCAGGGTCTTCTCAGGCATGTGGGCAATCGGCGCGGGTGGTCAGCGCACGGCCAAATGCTAGGTAGCGCGTGAGTGCCGTCCGGTGGGTCGATGGTGCATGGTGGGCTCGGCGAGTGTCCTCTCTCCCCCAATCGGGGGATGGCGATGCGACCTTTGGGATCCTGAAGGCGCCCATCGAATCCCTGGGATGGTGCCTGACGAACCCACACGCATGATTCCAAGCACTCGCGTCATTCTTGCGTGCCTCGCGTCCATCGCGGCAACGGTGTCAGCCGTCGGTCAGTCCGTCCCGGCTTCGTCCGCAGACGCACCCGCCATGCCGGCTTCTCCGAATGCGGCGACGGGCAAGGCTGCGAGCACGAGCGAGATCGGTCAGGGTGCGGTCCGCACCCCGGCACTCGTCAAGCGCGTCGGCGGAAACCGCGAGGCCACGATCCAAGTTGTCGAGGGCGTCTACCGATTCGAGCAGGCGATGATCGAGTCGCCGCTTCCCATCGGCTACCCCGAGCCGACACCCTTCGGTGCAATCGACGTCAAGGAGTACCCCTCGGTGCGGCGCGCCGAGCTGACCTCGAAGGATGACTC
>JBIIIL010000165.1:0-6094 GCA_044234825.1 Phycisphaerales bacterium | reverse complement strand
GCTGCTCACGAGCGCGCCGTTCCTGCTGCTTGTCGCGTGCTTCACGCTTCCTGCGCTCGCCGGCTGGATCGTCCGCGACTGGATGCCTGCGATCCTCAAGGAGCAGTTCGGGATCGGCCAGGGCGCCGCGGGCGTGTCTGCATCCCTGTGGTGGAACGTCGCCGCGATCTTCGGCGTGATGATCGGCGGGTGGCTGGCGGACCGCTGGTCGCGCGTCACTGACCGCGGACGGGTGCTGACTGGCGCGCTCGGCATCGCCCTGATCGTGCCAGCGATGTTCGGCGTCGGAAATGCCGGAAGCCTCACGGTCGCCGTGCTGTTCCTGATGCTGTTCGGCCTCGGATGGGGCCTCTTCGACTGCAACAACATGCCGATCCTGTGCCAGATCACGCGGCCGCAGCTGCGCGCCACTGGCTACGGGCTCATGAACTTCGTGAGCATCAGCTGCGGCGGGCTGGCCGACTGGGGCTTCGGCATCATGCGCGACGCCAAGCTGCCGCTCAACGGCATCTTCGCGATCTTCGCGTCACTGGCCCTGGTGGCGGTCGGCCTGATGCTGTGCATCCGGCCTCGTGCGCGGTGAGGAGAGCGTCACCGTGTCGATCGTGCTGCCGTCGTCCGCCACGGCGCGCATCCGCGCGGTGCCATCGGACCTGAGCTCGATGTCCCAGAGGTGCCTCGTCGGCGACGCCTTCGCCAGCCACCACCCCTGCTCCGGAGTCGGGACCGTGCGCGTCTCCACGCCCCAAGCCCCGTCCCCGAGATAGAGGATCCCGTTGTCGTCGTCCCGCGCGTGGCGGCGCAGCCGATGCGTGCGCTTGAAGTTGTGGTGGTCGTGCTCGAGCGCGACCGTGATGCCGTAGCGCTCGAAGTGCGGAACCCATGCCTCGCGGATCGCGATCGAGCGGGGATTGTCGATCGGGAGGCCGCCCTCGGGCGCCTTGGCCGTGCCGTACGCGGGATAGTGGTAGCAGGCCACCAGGAACTGCGATGCCATCCGCGCGGCGAGCGCAGACTCCAGCCACTGCGCCTGTGCGCCGCCGATCTCCGTCGTGTGGCCGCTGTCGAGCATGACGATCGAGAGGTACCGACCGAAGTCGAGCGCGTAGTGCGGACGCCCCTCGGGCAGCGTGAAGAGCCCGTAGAAGTACGGCGCGTCGTCAGGGACCTTGCCCTTGTAGCCGCCGCGGACCTCATGGTTGCCGATGCACACCACCATCGGGATCAGGCGCCTGTCCTCGGCCACGCAGATGCGCATCCACGATTCGAGCCAGTCGATCACGCGCGCGGCGCGGACACCATCGTCGTAGGCGAGATCACCGCCGAGAATGGCGAAATCCGGCTGGATCTGTGCAGCCTGCGCATTCATGGCATCCACCATCGCGCGCGTGTGCATCATGTCGCCGCCCGCGACGACCCTCAGGGGCCGCGTCGGCGCAAGCGCGGTGGGCATCGTGCGGAACCGCCAGGTTGCCGAGTCGATCGCCTTGGCCGCCTTCTCGTCGGCGGGCGGTGCCGGCGCCGGGCCGATCCCGAACTCGTACATCGTGTCAGGCTGCAGTCCCGAGAGCTCGACCCAGCGCCGCTGCAGCGCAGATGGCGCGACGACCTTCCGCGCCGCATCGGCAACGGTCCACGCGGAGTCGCCCACCCTGCGCCAGTGCATGGACGACGGGCTGTCCGGATAGAGGTCGACCCAGTTGACGGTCATCGTCGTGGTGGGGTCCTTCGACCACGTGAGGTACAGGCCGACGAGATCGGGCCCGCCGTTGAGCGGGCGCTGCCACGGCGCTGGGGCGCCCTGCGGTGCCGCCGCGAGGCCAAGCCACGCAAGCGCCGCGATGGCGAATGCTGCCACCGCTCTCGAGTGCAGGCTCAGTTGGCGCATCGGGTCATCCTGAACTCAAGCACCTGCGCCGGTGCGGGTTCCGGCTTCGCAGGATCTGCAGGTCCCCTTGGAGGCGTCGACTCCACCCTGAGCAGCAGCGTGTCCGCATCGAGCCTCCGGTACGTGATCCGCGCGAGGTCTGCCGAGTGCGCCTCCTCGGGAGTGCCCGCAGGCTCGAACACCACATGCGAGTCGCTCGACTCGATCATGCGCAGCACCATCGGCTTGGCCCGACGCGGATCGGTGTCGAAGTCGGCGTGCACGTGGATCTGGCGCAGCACCACGCGACCCTCCTCCGCCACGATCTGGGTGAACTCGTAGAACGGCGTGGAGCCATTGCCGAGCACGCGGCGGAACACCGCGACCATGGCGTTGCCCCGCGGCTCGGTCCACTGCTCCTGGATCATCGCGCCCTTGGGCTGCGAGAGGCACCATGAACCCGTCATGAAGCCGAGTTCGCGCAGCCGCGGGTCGGTCTGCGGCTCGGACTGCGCGGCACCAGGGACAGCGCTCGTGGACCCGGCGCGTGGGGCATCAGGCGGCGCCACGGGTGCCGCCGCAGGCGGCTCGGTCGCGGATGGAGCCGACGGCGCCTGCGAGACGGAGCGCATGGCGACGGATGCGGACGCAACGGCCACGGCCGCGGCGATGAGCGATGCATGGAGCATGGCTTGAAGGCTAGCCTGCATGCATGCTCTGGACCACGCTCGTGTGCCTTGCACTTGCGCAGGACTCCACGAACCCGCCGACCGCCGCTGCCCCTGCACCGACTGCCGAGGCGGGCGTGGCGCCGCCGCGCCCGGACGTCGAAGCCCACACGCCCGTCGACGCGCCGGGGCTCCACAATGTCGTTGCCTTCGGTCCGGACGTGCTCTCGGGATCGATGCCGGAGGGCGATGCGGGATTCGACTCGCTCAAGGCATGGGGCGTGCAGACAGTCATCTCGGTGGATGGCGCCGTGCCGGACCTGACGCGCGCGAAGTCGCGCGGCCTCCGATACGTGCACTTGCCCATCGGGTACCACGGCTTCGATGAGGCACGAAAGCTCGAGCTGTCGCGCGCGGTGCGTGACCTTCCGCGTCCGGTCTACATCCACTGCCATCACGGGAAGCACCGCAGCGCAGGTGCGGCTGGCGCAGCTGCGGTCACCCTCGGCTGGCTCACGCCCGATCAGGCCGTCGCGCGGATGAAGGTAGCGGGCACTTCGCCGAGCTACACCGGCCTCTACCGCTGCACGACCGAGGCGGTCAAGGTCGCAGATGCCGCGCTCGATGCGGCGGATGCGAAGTTCCCCGAGTTGTCGCGCCCGGCCGGCCTTGTGAAGGGCATGGTCGCCATCGACCTCACATGGGACAACCTGAAGGCGGTGCAGAATGCGGATTGGACCGTGCCGCCAGACCATCCCGATGTCGTGCCCGCGGCTGAGGCAGGACGACTCGCGGACACGCTGCGCCTGCTCCGGGATGACGATGCCGTCAAGGCAAAGCCCGCAGAGTTTCAGGCGCTGATGGCGCGCAGCGCCGACCAGGCGCAGGCGCTCGAGGACCTGCTCGCCAAGGTGGCCGTCGGGGCGCGGCCATCACCTGACGACGCCGAGCGCATGAGCGCCATCGCCTCGCAGATCGCCGCGACCTGCAAGGCATGCCACAGCGCGTACCGCGACTGAATCCGCCTGCCCCGCTTAGGGGCAGTCGCCCCACCCCGACAGGATCACCGTCAGGTCGAGTCCGTCCACGACGCTGTCGCTGTTGAAGTCGGCATTGCACGCCGAGCCGCACGGACCCCATCCGGCGAGCAGCGCCGTGAGGTCGAGGCCGTCGACCATGCCGTCACTGTTGAGGTCGGGCACGCACGCGGGCGCCCCTGACCGCAGGTCGAGCACGAAGGGCGACTGACCGCCATCTGCAGATCGGATGGCGTGCCCGACGATCGTCAGGCCATCGTCGGTCATCTCGAAGCCGCGGAGGAACCACTCCTCGGGGAGCGACACGCCATGCTCCTGAGCCCATGTCGCGATCGGCACGTAGCCACGGCCCGCGATCCACATGTGGATGCCGCTCTGGAAGTTCGTCAGCAGCATGGACCCGTCATGGTTGGCGGCCTGCACGCTGCCCTCGCCGGTCGGCGCAGGAGCGATCGGCTCGCAGGTGCCGTTGGTCGCGGAGGCGCTCCATCGGTACGGGGCCCCGCCGTTCCAGGAGCTGCGGCCCGATCCGTAGACCCACTGCCCGTTGCCGCTGCAGGCGCTGGCCTCGCGCATCTTGACCGTCGCGGAGCCGCCGTCGAGAAGCGTGCCGACAAACGCACCGGAGGAGTTCCGCCGCCACGCGCATCCCTGCCGGTAGCCGTTGTAGTCGTCGTTCCAGCCTGCAGCGAGCGCGCCGTTGTCGCTCACGGCATTGGCGCGCGTCGGCTTGAAGAAGTACAGCGTGGGCAGCGTCGTAATCACGTCGGTGTTCGCGTCCCAGACATAGCCGATCGCCGAGCACGGCCCGCTGTACACGAGTCCAGCCACGAAGCGCCCATCCGGGGACATGTCCCACGGGCTCGCGCGGGAGATGTCACAGTTGAAGCCCAGGCTCCCGACGGCCGGATCGAGCTCCTGCGTCGAGATCTGGAAGAAGGTCGGCTCGGTCTTCCCCGGGTCGCCCTGCAAGGTGCTGCACATCGCACGCTCGCCGCTTCCGGTGATGAGCACGCTGCCTCCGACTCCGTTGCCCGGTGGGAGCGCGCCCGGGATGAAGACCACGCCGGTCTCCAGGGTCCAGTACCAGCAGTTGGCCGGGTCGTAGCCGGTGACAACACGACCGTCTGCACTCACGTCCACCGCATAGGCAAAGGGCACGAGACCCAGCAGGTGCAGTTCGCCGGCCGATGCGCTCGCTGAGACCAGCGAGCACGCGCCCAAGGAGGCCAGCGCCCTGAGATGACGGCATGTCAACGAGAAGTCATGCATCGGATTCCCTCATTCGGCCTCTGCGTGCCGGGCGCTACGCGACGAACCTGTCAAGGGCAATCGCCCCACGCCGACAGGATCACGGTCAGGTCGAGCCCGTCCACGACGCTGTCGCTGTTGAAGTCGGCGTTGCACGTCGAGCCGCATGGACCCCATGCGGCGAGCAGCCCCGTGAGGTCCAGGCCGTCGACCGCGCCATTGTCATCCAGGTCACCACTGCAGCCGGCCAGCGGCGGAAGCCTCAGCAAGAAGGCCCGGTCCCCGAACTCGGTGCGGCCAGCGCCGCCCACCGACCGGCCATCGGCTGACATGCACAGCGGAAGAGACATGCGCATGCCCGTAGGCACCGATACGCCGTTCTCCTTCGCCCAGTCCTCGAGCGCCACGTAGCCGCGACCCTCGATCCATGCGTAGCCCTCACCGGAGGTGGGAGGCGGACCGGCACGGAAGAAGCATGCGGCCACCGTGCCATCGGCATTGCAACCGGTCACGTAGCCAGACAGGCCAATCGGCGAGCTGCCGAGGGACACGGCCTTGGTCGCCAATGTCCACACGTAGGGCTGCTGCACGCCATCGAAGTTGCCGAAGCCGAACACGCGCGTGCCGTCCGCGCTGCAGCAGGCCGCCTCGCCCACCTTGGCGCCCGATGGCGCCGTCAGCAGCGTCTGCACGAAGGACGTGCCAGTCCACCGCCAGATCGAGCCCTGGCGGAAGCCGTTGAAGTCGTCGTTCCAGCCCACAAGCACCGAACCGTCGGCGTTCATGCCGTTGACGCGGGTCGGCTTGAAGAAGTAGGCCGTGGGCAGGGTCCTGATGCCTGTACTCGACGAGAAGCGCAGGCCCCTGTAGCCGCATCCAGCCTCGGCGATGATCCCGCCGCCGACCACGAGCCCATCGCCTGATATCGCCCATCCTGAGCTCGCGCTGATGTCGCAGCTGAATCCAAGCGAACCTGTGCTCGTCCATGCGGCATCGGGAATCGAGTACACCGATGCCTCGGTCTTCTTCTGCGCGTTGTAGGTATTGCCCACAATGCGCGTGCCATCGTTTGAGATGTCGCAGTTGCCGCCGATGCCTCCGACGCTTCCAGGAGGGGCCCCCCCGATGTAGACCACATCGGTCTCGAGGGTCCAGTAGAGGAACTCGACGGGCGTGTATCCCGCCGCCACCCGTCCATCAGCGCTCAGCCCCGTGATGTACTGGGCGCCCGGGATGATGAAGAGGTCCTGCCCTGAAGCGGCGGCATCCAA
>JBIIIL010000164.1:0-6095 GCA_044234825.1 Phycisphaerales bacterium | reverse complement strand
GAAGAGCGTGTCGATGCGCGCCGGATCGACAGCCGTGATGCCGAGGCAGTAGCAGACGGCGCTGTTGGCGGCTGCGCCGCGCCCCTGGCACAGGATGCCACGGCCGCGCGCGAATCGCACGATGTCGTGCACCGTCAGGAAGTACGGCTCGTAGGCCAGGTCCGCGATGATCGCCAGCTCGTGGTCGATGGTCCGCTGCACCTGCGGCGGCGTGCCTTGAGGCCAGCGCTCGCGCGCGCCCTCGGCCACCAGCGCGCGCAGCCTCTGCGGCGCCGACTGCCCGCCGGGCACCACCTCGGAGGGGTAGCGGTAGCGCAGCTGCGACAGGCTGAACCCGGACGCCATCTCCGAAACCTCCGCAGCGCGCGCCACCGCCTCCGGCATGTCCGCGAACCTGCGGCGCAGGTGCTCGACTGGCGCAAGATGCCGCCGCGCATTGGGCAGAAGCCCGAATCCCGCCCGGTCCACTGTGCAGCGCTGGCGTATCGCCACGAGCACGTCATGCAGGCGCTTGCGCGAGTGCTCATGGAAGCACGCGCCGCCTACGGCCACCACGGGGACATCGCACGCCTGCGCGAGCGTGCGCACAAGCCTGCAGCGCAGCGGCTCCTCGGCCTCGCCGACCCGGCGCACTGCGATGGAGATGCGCGCACGCCCGAACGCCTCGCGCAATCCCGCAAGCGCCTCATGCATGCGGTGATGCATCACCATCGCGCCAGACGGAGGCACGACGATGGCCACCAGCCCGGTCGCCGATGCGCACAGCGAATGGATGGGCAGGAACCACTCCCCGCGCCCAAGGCTCGCCACCGGCGGTCCGGCGTGCGCGCCGCTTGCCACGGCGGTGCGCATGCGGCCATCGGTCACCAGCGCGCACAGTCGACCCCATCCTGCGGCATCGCATGGGTACACGATGACCTCGAGCGACTGCGGCGTGGACACGCTCGTGCAGCCTTCCGCGACATGGCCGCCGCTGCCGCCGTCACCGATGTGGAGATCCAGCCTCACGCCGATGCGGATTGCCAGCCCATGGCGCGATGCAGCGACATGCGCGCGGACAGCGCCCGCCGCCGTGCAGCGGTCGGCGATGCCGAGCGCACCGTAGCCAAGCTCGGCGGCGCGCGACACCATCTCCTCGGGGTGGCTCGCGCCCTCGAGGAAGCTGAAGTTGCTCATGGCATCGAGCTCGTGCCATGTGTGCACCGAGCCGCTCATGCGAAGACCCCGTCGACTGTCCACGAGCCCTGCTCGCGCAGCCACAGCCCAGGTCCATCGGCGCAGTGCACACGCCAGTAGCGGCGCGGGAGGCGCTCGCGCGCATCCTGGATCACTTCAGGTCCGCACCAGCGGTCCACCACGATCCGCGCACGCCTCCATCGCAGCGACCGCGCACCGGCGCCATCGACCTGCGCAGGCTCCGGCGGTTCAAGCAGGATCGACGGGCGCCATGCCTGCACCACAGGCACGCGCACTGCGCGCTGCAGCCGTGCGGATGCAGGCGGCAACTGCTGCGCGTCGACACAGCGCCATGCGCGCTCCGGCAGGTGCCGCTCCACCGGCAGGTGGCGGCACACCGCGGCGGCGCCAAGCCTCGATGCCAGCGTGTCGACCAGCTCTCCGGCACTGCGTGCCGCAAGGGCGGTCGCCGCATGCGCATCCGACGCATCGGATCCATCCTCTGCGCAGCGGCCAGTGCGGACTGCGGTGCAGGCGATGCGCTCGACCCCCAGGCCCATGTCCATCCGCTCCAGATGCGGGATGGCCAGCGACATGAGGTGACGCGCATTGCGGCTGGGCATGCCAAGCCGGATCGCGACATTCGCGCACTGGCGCCCCGCGAGCGAACAGTCGATGTGCAGCTCGCGCGCGCCTCGCCGGCGAGCGGCCAGCTGCATGCACAGCTGGTCCAGCAGGGACGCGCACGCCTGCTGCACGGCCGCAGGATCCTGCACCGGGCCATCGCACTCGATGGCAGCCGTCGGCGCCGGGCTCTCGCGCACGGGCGCAAGCGCCTGACGCCTCGTGCCCTCGAGCATCTCGAGTCGCGCCAGCAGCGGCATGCCGTAGCGCGCCAGCAGCGCCGGCCGCGGCAGCGCGCGCAGCTCGCCGATGCGACGCACATTGACCGCATGCAGCGATTCAACGGTCTCGCCATCGATGCGGAGCGTCTCGATCGGCGCGCTGTCCACATCCTCCGCCCCATGCGTGTGCACGAGCGCCTCCGCCGGGGTGCGCCCGAATCCGACCTTCACCCGCATGCCGCGCGCCGCGCATTCGCGCATGATGCGCCTGCGAAGCCTCGACTCGCTGCCGTGCACGCGCCCGCAGCCGGCGATGTCGATGACCGCCGCAGGCGGACCGGGCGATTCCTCGGCGGCGACGATCGGCGAGTAGCGCAGGCACCACCGCGCGAAGGACAGGAGCATGCGCGCATCGCGCACCGCATCGCCCGGCGCACGATCCTGCGGCCAGCGCAGGCACACCACTGCAGCGATGCGGGTGCCCTGCATGATCATCCTGCCCAGCCCCAGGGCGCCGGCACCACGGCGTGCGCACGTGCGCCTACCGACGCCGCCGCGGATGCGCCCTGGCCTCTCGCGCGGCTCAACTGCACGCTCCACCGCGGCGACTCGTCCTGCGCATCTGCGAACGCTGGCTGCACGATCCACCTCGTCGATGCGGATCCGAGCGCATCCCGCTCGTGCCACGGCCGGACCACGCACGCCAGCGCTGGCGGTCGCTCTCGCGTGCCCTCCGCGCAGATCACCGCGCTGCGGTCAGCCGCAAGCTGCAGGCGCCGCGACAGGGCGCGGCTGAAGCCAGTGCCGTCAACAACGCCCATCGCCACGCCGTCGCAGCGCAGCGCCTGCTCGAACGCCCAGGCGCGCGCATCCGCGCCATCAGGATCCACCCACAGCGACCGTGCAAGAAGTTCGCGGCTGCCGTCGCGGCCGACAAGCGATCTCACCGATGGCCACACCCAGCGTCCGACCCAGACAACCAGGCCCGCGCCATGCCGTACCGCAACGGGATCGGACCGTGCCGCGATGCGCCAGGCGAGCGCGATCAGCACTCCGCACGGAGCCACGCCAAGCCCCCCATCGCCGGCGATCCACTCGTGCACGGCATCGGCGTCAAGGCCGCCTCCGAGGACCTCATCGATCCCAAGCCAGCCCGTCGGCACGTGACGCACCGGACGGTGCACCATCGCCGCGACGCGTTCACGAAGCTCGGTCGGGAGGGTCGCCATCTGTTCGGTATCTGTTAGGATACCTCGACAGCGCCGTCACGTGATCGGCATTGGCTGCCCTGCGCCTGGCGCCCCGGCCCCAGAAGGCCGGATGCGTGCGCCTACGGCGCCAGCAGGTCTCGAGTCGCAGATCGGATGTCCGGGCAGCCCGCAAGCGCCATGGACCTGGAAAGGTCCTCCACCAGCAGCTCCAGCACCCGCCGGGCACCTGCCTCACCCGCCACCGAGAGACCCCAGAGCACGGGCCGGCCGACCTGCACAGCCGTCGCGCCAAGCGCGAGCGCGCGCAGGATGTCCGTGCCGCAGCGGATGCCTCCATCGACGATGACCGGCACGCGACCCGCGACCGCATCGACCACGTAGGGCAGCGCCTCTGCGGTCGCCGGCGCCCCGTCGAGCTGGCGTCCGCCATGGTTGCTCACCACGATGCCTGAAGCGCCCGAGGCATGCGCACGCCGCGCATCGTCAGCGCGGCAGATTCCCTTGACGAGCACGGGCAGCTTCGTCTGCGCACAGAGCCATTCGAGATCGCGCCACGACAGCGATGCGTCGATCGTCCACCCCAGCGCCTGGCCGATCCCGACGCCCGAGTGGCCGGTGGGTCCCGCATGACCCTCGCGGTAGAGATTGACGACACCCATGCCATCAGGGACCCGGAAGCCCGTGCGCTGCTCGCGCTCGCGCAGCCCCCACACCGGCGTGTCGACGGTGAGCTCGATCGCGGCGCAACCCGCGGATTCCGCGCGCTGCGCAAGGTCGCGCACGAATGGGCGGTCCTGCCCGATGTAGAGCTGGAACAGCACCGGACCCGTCGCCTGCGCGCACACGTCCTCAAGGCGGGTGGTGGAGAGGCTGCTCAGCACCATCGGCACGCCAGCCGCGCCGCACGCGCGGACCGTCGCGATCTCGCCCTCCTCGCAGGCCATCCGGTGCAGCGCGGTGGGCGCGACCAGCACTGGCGCGGCAAGATTCCGGCCGAGCAGCGTCGTCGCCGTCGAGCGCCGCGACACGTCCACCATCACCCGGTACCACACGGACAGGCGCGACCATGCCTCGGCATTGCGCGACAGGGTGCGCTCGGCGCCCGCGCCGCCTGCGTAGTACGCGTAGGCCATCGGCGCCAGCCGCGCACGCGCAGCCTCCTCGAAGGCCGCGACGCTCGCCAGCCTGGACAGCTCCTCGCCGCTCAGCGGTTCCGCGCTCGCGATTGCGTTCGTCATGGGATGCCAGTGCCGGCGACAGGAATCGAACCTGCACGCCCCTTCCGGGGCAATTGATTTTGAATCAATCGCGTCTGCCAGTTCCGCCACGCCGGCCGCGTGGACGCGTCACTCTACACCGCAGGAGGCGCCATCGCGGGAGAGCCTGTCCTGCCCACGTCAGTCGCCGTCGGCCACGGCGCCGCGCGAGTAGTTGGATGCCTCTCGGGTGATGACGATGTCGTGCGGATGGTTCTCGATGACGCTCGCCGCGGAGATGCGCACGAACCGGGTGTCGCGGCGGAACTCCTCAAGCGTGGCGCACCCGCAGTAGCCCATCGCGGAACGGAGCCCGCCGACCATCTGGAAGACGAACTCCGACAGCGGGCCCCGGTACGGCACGCGGCCCTCGACGCCCTCGGGCACGAACTTGCGGCTGCCGGCCTGCGCGTAGCGGTCTGCGCTGCCCGCCGCCATCGCGCCCTCGCTGCCCATGCCGCGGTAGCTCTTGAACCTCCGGCCGCGGTGCAGCACCAGCTCGCCCGGGCTCTCGTCGAGTCCTGCGAAGAGCCCGCCGAGCATCACGCAGCAGGCGCCCGCGCCGATCGCCTTGGCCATGTCGCCCGAGAGGCGGATGCCACCATCGGCGATCACCGGGATGCCGGAGCCCGCAAGGCCCTCGACCGCATTCATGATCGCGGTGACCTGCGGCACACCGACGCCGGTGACCACACGGGTCGTGCAGATCGAGCCCGGCCCGATGCCGACCTTCACCGCATCAGCGCCCGCATCGGCGAGCGCACGGGCGCCATCGGCCGTCGCCACATTGCCGGCGATGACCTGGATGGAGTGCCGCGACTTGATCTCCTTCACGGTGCGGAGGACGTTGGCGCTGTGGCCGTGCGCCGTGTCGACGACGACCACGTCGACCTCTGCGGCGATGAGCGCCTCCACGCGCTCGAACTGCAGCACGCCGACGGCCGCGCCGACGCGAAGGCGCCCCCGCGAGTCGCGGCACGCGCGAGGGTGCGTGATCGTGTTCTCGACGTCGCGCATCGTGACCATGCCAGCGAGTCGGCCCGCCGAGTCGACGAGCGGCAGCTTCTCGACCCGCCCGCGCGTCATCAGCGCCTCGGCATCCTCAAGACGCGTCTGCGGCGCGGCGGTCACGAGCCCCTCGGCAGTCATCACGTCCTTGACCTTGAGCTCGCGGCCATTCTTGCCGAGGAACTTCATGTCGCGGCGCGTCAGGATGCCCACGAGGCGTCCGCGCGCGGACCCATCCTCCGTCACCGGGAATCCGCTGACGCCCTGGTCGGACATCAGGTCGATCGCGCGCTGCACGCTGTCCCCGGGAGAGAGCGTCACTGGATCGGTGATGATGCCGTTCTCGCTGCGCTTGACCTTCGCGACCTCGCGCGCCTGCCGCTCAGGAGGCATGTTCTTGTGGATGATGCCGATGCCGCCCTCTTGCGCGAGGGCACGCGCCAAGGGCGCCTCCGTCACCGTGTCCATGGGCGCGGACACGAGGGGGATCTCGAGCCGGATGCCCCGTGTCAGGGGCGCGGACGTGTCGACCCCCTCCGGCGTGACGCTGCTTGCCCTCGGCACAAGCAGCACGTCGTCAAAGGTGATCCCGTCCTGGA
>JBIIIL010000163.1:0-6154 GCA_044234825.1 Phycisphaerales bacterium | reverse complement strand
CACCAAGTTCATGCAGAGCGCATCGACGATGACGTCCGCTGTCTCGATCTCGGGATACTCGGCCGCGACCGCACGGAACCGCTCGAGGAAGAGGCCATCGGTCATCTTCATGATGTTGGCCTTGTGCCCGCAGTGCACCTTTCGGATTCCCAGCCTGCGGGCAGTCTCGAAGGCGAACCGGTGCACACTGTCGGAGCCGGGCGCGCTGATCAGGCGCTTGCACTGCATGACGTCGGTCGAGAGGCGGTGCTCGATCCCCCCGTACGTGTCCTCGATGTTCTCGCGCACAATGAAGAAGTCGAGGCTGATGCCAGCCTTGCTGTACGGGGTCGACACGCCAGGCAGCGTCCGGAAGTGGCGCAGGTTCGCGAAGGCGTTCCACACCTTGCGCGCCGTCACGTTGATTGACTTGCCGCCGCCTCCCTTGGGCGTCTCCATCGGCCCCTTGAGCAGCAGTCCGCACGACTCGACCGCAGCCATCGCGGCATCGGTCATCCCGCGCGAGTTGCCCTGGTCGAACACCGACTTGCCCATCTCGACGGGGACGAACTCGATGCCGTGCGCGCATTCCGCTGCGCGGAGCAGCTCGATGGTCGCGTCCATGATCTCGGGTCCGATGCCGTCGCCGTGGGCCAGCGCAATGCGCATTGTGTTCTCCTGTGTGGGGTGCGAAGGTTACCCGCCCGGACGTCAGGGCCGGGTCACTTGTCCTTGCCTGTGAGCACAACCTCAACGCCCACGGGCGGAAACCCGTTCAGCTGGCGCCACACCTCAAGCCACGCCGGGACCACCTGCAGCATGACCCAGGCCTTGGCGCGGACACCCTGCCTCAGGAACTGGCCAGTCGGCCAGGGGGCATCCGTCGGATCGTGCGCAATGACCACCCGAAAGCGGCCTGAACCGTCATCGGTCGCATCCACCGAGATCACCTCGCCCCCGAAGGTGCCCATGGCGACGCTCGGCCAGCCCACGAACTGGATGGCGGGCCACCCCTCGAACTGGAGGCGCACCGGGCTGCCGGGGCGCACCGTCCCGTCATCCTGCATGGCGCGCTGGCGGATGAGCGGCATGTCCATGCCGTCCACCCAAGCCTCAACGTAGCGCTCGGTCGTGTCCGGGATCACGACGCAGATCGGCGACCCCGGCTCGAGGTAGGCGCCCTCGGTCACCGCCACGCTGAGCACGATGCCGTCCCGCGGCGCGTGCACGATCTGCTGCGCCGTCTTGCTGATCTGGATGTCCACCGCGGCGATGTCCCGGTCGGCCGCCGCGACATCGCCCTCTGCGCTGCGGCGGCTCGCTTTCGTGGCGGAGATCTGCGCGTCGTAGTCGCGTCCGGTGCGCTCGAGGATGGCCCGCGCCGCAGCCAGGTTCGCGTTGGCGCTGTCCGCCGCAAGCTTGGCGAGCTCGTAGTCCCGCTGGGAGATGTCGCCCTTCGCGACAAGCTGGACCATGCGCCGCTCGTTGATCGCATTCGTCTCGTAGACGAACTGCTCCGCCTGCACGCGCTGCTGCGCGCCCTCGATTGCCTGCACCTTTGCGAGCTCCTGGCTGAGGATCTGCGAGTCGAGGTCCTCGATCCGCTGCAGCGCGGCCGCACGGCGCGCTACGGCCGCATCGTGCTGGATGCGCAGGTTGGCGAGCAGGTTCGGGTCGTTGTCCTGGATCTCGGCGATCACGTCGCCCTGCTTCACGGGCTGGTTCTCCACCACATGAACCTTGCGGACGCGCCCCTCGACCGGCGCTTCGATGTTGGCGCGGCGGTCGAGCGGGTTGAAGGCGATGACTCGGCCCGTGCCGCGCACCGACTGCTGCCACGGAACGACCGACAGGGCCAGGACCAGCCCAATGGCCACCAGCGCCAGCGCCCTCGCGAACAACCGGGTCCCTCGCGTTGCCCCAACATAGGCCATGGATGGCATCGGCGGATAGGCAAGCGACTCACGCATGGGCCGCCTCCCTTGACTGCACGCCGAGCTCGACGGTCCTTCCGCACCGAGCCGCGACGCGGGGGTCTCGCGTGGCGACGATCACGGTCCACGCACGGTCCGCCCCGAACAGCACCCGCGTGAGGCAGTCCAGCGTGTCCTCATGGCCGTCAAGGATCTCGTCAAGCAGCAGGAGCCTCGGCTTCGAGGCAAGCGCGCGCGCCGCCAGCAACCGCGCCCTCTGCCGGCCGGTGAGCGGGAGCCCCCCCGTCGTCAGGGGCGTCGAGAGGCCCTGGGGGAAGTTGTGGAGCGCATCACCGAGCCCAGAGGCCTCCACGGCTCGCTGCACGTCGGCATTGGTCACCTCGGGGGATGCGAGCGACACGTTCTCGGCGATCGTGCCGGCGATGAGGTCCGTGCTGCGCAGGATGCATGCCTGGCTCCTGAGCACCTCGAGGTCCCACATGCGCACGTCGAGTCCATCGATGTGGATCTCGCCCTGCCTCGGAGTGCGCATGCCCAGCATCAGCTCGAGGATGGAGCTTGTCCCCATGCCCCGAGATCCCAGGAGCGCGACCCGCTCCCCAGGCTGCACCGTGAACGAGAGTCCCTCGAAGGCCGGACGCCGCCCGAGGCGCGCGTACGCCAGCGACTTCGCCTCGACGCGCATGCCACCGGGGGCGCCCAACCTCGATTCGCCGCCGGTGCGCTCGAGCTTGAGGTCCACAAGATGACCGAGCTTGTCCATGGCGGCGACCGCGTCGTACCACGCCTCGAACTGCTTTCCGAGCTTCGATATCGAGGCCACGATCGACGACAGGATGATCTCGCTCGCCACAAGCTGCCCGATGGTGAGCTGCTGCGAGAGCACGAGCCAGCCGCCGAGGATCAGCAGCGATGTCGCAGCAACCACCTCAAGCCCCAGCAGGCTCCCGATCTGCCGGATCAGCACCCGGAAGTGCGTGCGCCGGGCCGACAGGTAGTCCCGCACGAGGTCGTCAGCGCGGGCGGAGGCCAGGTCTGCGCCGCCAGGGCCCTTGAAGACGCGGGGATGCCTGGCGATCTCCTCAAGCCAGTTCACCATCTCGTACTTGCGCCTCGACTCGTCGATGCTCGTGCGCACCGCACCCCTGCCGATGACCACCACGATCAGGGACAGCAGCGCGATCAGCACAAGCGAGTACGCCAGCAGGTACGGGTGGTAGAACGCAAGCACCGTGAGCCCGATCGTGGCGCTCAGCACGAGGTTGATGCCGGTCAGCAGGAGCATCGATGCGCTCTTCTGCACGGTGATGACGTCCAGGAACCTGTTCACCAGCTCCGGCGCATGCACCCCATCGATCGCCTCAAGGTCGATTCGAGGCAGCCGGTGCGCGAGCTCAGTCCCCAGCCGGACGAAGATCCTCCGCTGGATGACCTCGGCCACCACGTGCTGGAGGCCTCGCAGCGCGCCGGCTACCGTGAGGCACAGCAGCAGCACGCCCGAGATGACTGCCAGACCCTGCACGAAGGGGCCGCTGGTCGTGCCGAAGCTCAGGTTGCTGATGAACGCGTTGATGGCAAGAGGGAGCGCCAGGTACAGCAGTCCGGTGATCGCACTGAAGATGACGATGGTCCACAGCTCCGGCAGCTCGGGCCGCATGAGCGAGAAGACACGCTGCACAGGGCTTGGGTGATGCCCATGGTGCCCATCGCCAGGCTCGTGCGCAGCTGTCGCCGCGGCTGGCATGGTGGCGTGGACGATCCCGACCTCGATCACCTCGTTCACGCTCGGCACGCCGAGGAGCCTGCACAGCTCGCGCCGTGACATCGGGCGTGTCCCCTCATCGGGGCACGAGCTCCTCCACACCCGGGCCTTGAAGAACCCGTGCCGGAAGAGCGCGATCCACTCCCGGCTCGACTCGCACCACACGGCCACCGGCAGCTGCGACTCAGCGAGCCATACGGCATCGTCCACCCTCATCCGCCGTGGCGCGAGCCTCGCTCCGCTCGCGCGGAGGGCAGCCTCGAGGGACTGGAGCGGCTCGTCCCCGCGAGCCTGGGTCACCGCATCACGGACCTCGCTCGACGAGACCGCGATGCCGAGGCTGCGCGCCAGCTCAATGACGAGGGCGCTTGCGCCATCTCCGCACGCTGCGGCAGTCCGCACGTTCCCGAACTGTCCGGCCGCGGTGGTCACGCAAGTCTCCCTCTACTGCGGCGCGCGCTCTCCGACGAGGCTCGGCCGTGCGCTGCTCGCCAACGGGTCGCCCTGCGCCGAATCCGCCACGAATCCGACTCCGTCGAGGAATGCCACGCGTCCGGAGCGCACGTCATACATCGCCCCCACGATCGCGATCTCGCCGTTGAGGGCCATTGACGAGAGGGTGGGGCTGTTGGCCTGAATCCACCGGATCATGTTCCGGACATGAAGCTCCGCCACGCGGTCCACGAAGACCTCGTTGTCTGCGGTTCGGCCCGCCTTGGTCTGCGACTCCATCCTCACGGCCTCCGCGATCGGATCGGTGATGGCTCCGAGATTGCTGAGTCCCGTGGCCTCGGCAGGATCGAGCCCCTTCGCCACGAAGTCGCACGTGGCCTTCACGGCACCGCAGCGCGTGTGTCCCATCACGAGCACCAGCTTGGCGCCCGCGACCTTGCAGGCGAACTCGAGGCTCCCGAGCGCCTTCGGGCTCGCCACGTTCCCGGCAAGGCGGACGCTGAAGACGTCGCCGATGCCCAAGTCGAACAGGAGCTCCACCGGCGCCCGCGAGTCGATGCAGCTGAGCACGGCAGCCATGGGATGCTGGCCGCCCGAGGTCTCCTCAACCTGCCTGACGAGATCGCGGTGCAGCCTCCGGCCGGTGACGAATCGCTCGTTGCCCTCCTTGAGCAGCGTCAGGACCCGCGCCGGAGTCATCCTGGACTGCATCTCGCGCGTGCTGACGTCCACGTACTGCACCTTGTCCTGGATGCGGGGATAGCGGTCCCTGAATCCGATCAGGCTCACCTGGATTCCGCGGGCTGGTGCGGTCTCGTTGACGAACTCGTGGATCATGGTGACCATGTCCGGGTCTATGAAGTCGGAGACGCGCGCATCGACGAGCACGTGATCGCCGCGACGGAAGCGCGCCAGCTCGGTCGCGAGCCGCGCCCGGTTCAGGAACGTGGTCTGGCCCGACAGCTCGATCCGGTGAACCGTGCCGCTGGCGTGACGCTCCTCGATGACGCGCACCCCCTGCTTGGTGTTGCTCCAAAGGATGAAGGCAAAGCTCGTGGCCATGCCGAGGATCACGCCGAGCAGCAGGTCCGTCAGCACGATCGCAAGGACCGTCACCAGGAACGGCACGAACTGCACCATGCCTTCGCGCCACATCGAGCGGAAGAGGGTTGGGCTGGCGAGCTTCCAACCGGTCACCACGAGCACGGCCGCAAGCGCCGCAAGCGGAATCGAGTTGAGTACCGTGGGCAGGAGCGCCACGCTGGTGAGCAGGAGGGCGCCATGCACGATGGCAGAGAGCCGAGTGCGGCCTCCCGCCATCGCATTCACGGAGCTCCGCACGATCACCGAGGTCATGGGAAGGCCTCCGATGAGTCCCGCCGTCACATTGCCCGCACCCTGCGCGAACAGCTCCCGGTTCGGGGGCGACGCGCGCTTCAGCGGGTCCATCTTGTCCGTCGCCTCGAGGTTGAGGAGCGTCTCGATCGACGCGACGATCGCGAGCGTGGCAGCAGCGATCCAGACGGCCACATCCCCGATCCTGCTGAAGTCGGGGAAGGTGATCATGCCGCTCCATGTCGGCACGTCCTGACCCACCACCGGCACCTTCACCAAGTGGGACGGGTCGATCGCCCATGCAGATCCTGACCATCTCAGCCCTTCACTGAGCAGGGTCCCGACCGCAACGGCGACGAGCGGGCCCGGCACAAGGCTTCGCTTCAGGAATGGGGCGGACTGCCACACGACCAGTATCGCCACAGACACCATGCCCACCAGCGCGGCACCCGGCAGGAGCGCACGGAGCGCATGAGGCAAGGCCGTGAAGGTGTTGTCGCCATCCTCCTGCCGGAAGGACATGTCCCCCTGCCAGTCGGAGTCGTGGCCGACGAGGTGCGGGATTTGCTTCAGGATCAGAAGGACCCCGATCGCCGCGAGAAGGCCCTTGATGACATTCGTCGGGAAGAACTTGGACAGTCCGCCCGCCTTGACCGCTCCGAAGGCGATCTGCATTGCCCCCGCGATCACG
>JBIIIL010000015.1:0-20897 GCA_044234825.1 Phycisphaerales bacterium | reverse complement strand
GATCGTGGCCGCGGGCGATCCTCGCGCAGAGGGTGCGCGCGCAGATCAGGGCGAGGCCGCCTTGCGTGCCGCACGCACTCCCGAGCAGCGGGCGAGGGCGGAGCGGTGGATCACTGCGCAGTCGGCGGAGCGCGCGCGCCGGCAGCGCGCCGTCGATGATGCGTTCGTCACGCAGGTGAACGGGCTCTCGGAGCGCCTGCGCGCGATCGAGGGCAAGGGTGAGGGCCAGGAGGAGGCGCTGGCGCGCATTGCCACCGAGGCTGAGCGGCTCACGCGCGGCAGCGTCGTAGGGCCCGATGCGCAGCTGGCGATGGAGCAGCTGATGTCGCGCATCGGCATGCAGCGCGACATGATGGGGCGCGAGCGCATGATCCGAAACGCATCGGAGGCCGAGCGACGCGCCCTCGCGCAGGTCGTCGAACGCGCCCCGGAGTCATTCGCCGCGGCGCTCGCGGAGTTTGTGAGGGACTACCCGAACTCGCCGCGCAGCGCCGACTTCGAGAGCGCGGCGCTGCGGGAGGAGTCCTGGAAGGAGGCGATGGCCCTGCCGGAGCTGGCCACCCGCGTGGCGCGCAGCCTCGATGCGGGCAACGAAGCGGAGCGCACGCGGGCCGCCGAGGCGCTCGACCGGGCGATGGTGTCGGGGACGGATTCTCCGTGGTTCCCGGGCCTCCAGAGCGCGGCCGAGCTCTGCATGCCGCAGGACCGCTGGATGCAGCTCCTCGACGACTACATCACCGTGTACCGCGTGACCCGGCTCAAGATGGTCGAGCTCAAGGATGGCACCCGCCACTACTACGACGAGTCTGCGAAGGTCCCCGCCGCCGGCGCCGGCGGCAAGCGCGTGTACTCCGTGATGGTGACGGCCGACGGCAAGATGGAGGCAGTTGCGCTCGAGGAGGCGCAGATCGCCTTCGACGGACCGAGCCCACAGAGCGTGGTCTTCGAGCAGATCCGGCCGCTGATCCGCGGCGCGAGAGAGAGCGGCAGCATCAGCACGCTCCTGTCGGTGATCGAGCGGATCCGTGCGCGCACCGACATGGACCCGGTGCTGCAGGCGACCTTCCTCGAGCGGATCATGTCGGAGGCTGCGGCGGGCGCGCCGCATCTTGCCGCATCCATGGATGAGGCGATCTCGGCGATCCAGAAGCTGCAGCTCGGCACGGTGGAGTGGATTGCGCCCGGCAAGCCCAAGTCGAGGCCCGAGGCGCGTGAGGCGGCGGATGTGGTCAAGCGTCTTGTCGATGCGGCGAGCTGGCAGCGCCGGCACGAGCGGCGCCTTGCGGATGTGCGCAAGTGGATGGCCGAGACGAAGGTTCAGCCTGTCGGGATGATTGATCGGGATGGAGATGGCGCGTCCACTGCACTGATCTCAGGCAAGGTCACGCGCAAGGCCCCGTACCAGCTCTACGCGGTGACAGAGGGTCCGGGCGGCGCGATGCGCATGCAGGAGATCGGCGCTGTCGCCGCAGACGGGACCGCATCGCTCGATCGCGCAGCAGGCACGCTGCCCGCTGGCACGCTGCTGTTCGGCGGCAAGGTCGAGACAATGCCGACTCCGTCCGGATCCTGAGGCGATGCCTGACTCGTACTGGCTGCGTCTGGGTCGGCGGAGCGAGGGCCCGCTCTCGCTTGATGAGATGCGGCGGCGCGCCACGCGCGGCCGCCTCACGCCTGCGCACAGCGTCTCGCGCGATGGCCGCAGCTGGATGCCTGCAAGGCGTTGCGCCGAGATCTTCGGCGAGGACGGGATGCCGATTCCTCCCGGAGGAGCCGGGCCGGCAGGCATTGATCCGCTCGAGGGCGATGTTGCCGACGCGTGGAGCGAGGGGTCCTTCGCGGATCCCGTTGCAGCCGTTCCGGCAGCCGCGGCGGTGGCTCGGCCGATCCCAGGCGTCGCGTCGTGGCCGGCCCATCTGGCGTGCGCGCTGACGCTGGCGTTGGCATGCGGGCTGCCCATGTCCCGTGACGCTGAGGGACCGCTGTGGTGGTGGCACATCGTGAGGCTGTGGGACCTGGGTGGCGGTGGCCTCGTGACCGCGGCCATCGCGTGGGGCATTGTGTCGGTCGCGGCAGTCGCCACATCGGTGACGGTCTGGCTCCCATCAGGTCCCGGCAGGGCGATCGTGCTATCGGCGAGTGCGGTGGCGTCCATGGCGCTGTCGAGCGCCGCATGGGCCGCTGGCATGGCCTGCGGCGCATGGAGCGTTGCGGCGTGCGCGCTCATCCCCGTGTCGGCGTGGGCGATGGTGCGGTCGGTGGAGCGGCCGAAGGTGCCTCCACGGGTCGTCGCTGGGATGCGACATGCGGCCGGCGGCGGGCTCGTGGCGTACGCGGCACTTGGCGGAGTGTGCGCAATCCTGTGCATCGTGGCCATCTGCGTGCGCGATGGGGCTGCGGGCGTGGCATGCGCCATGCTCATGCTGGTCGCGGGCGCAGGCGCGATCGCCGAGGCGATTCGCTGGAGGGTTGCCGGGCCTGACGAGTGGACCACGATGATTCCCTGCGGCGTGGTCGCGATGGCGTTTGGGGCCATGCTGTGCGATGCGCTCGCCGCGATGTCGGCCACGCCGAGTCCCCCGTCCGCGGGGACGCGGTTCGCGGTGCTCGACGCCGGCCGGACGATCGCCGTGCTGCTCTGCCAGTGCGCGCTCGCGTACCTTGCGCAGCGCGATCATGGCGCAGCGCCCTCCGCAACTCCTGCACTCGAACCGCATCCGGGGATGACCAGCACATGAGCGAACAGTCCGATGCCGTCGTGTCAGCCGTACGCCTTGACGCCGCTTCAGGCGATCCGGAATGCCTGGTGGGCATGTCAAGCTCGCGTGGCACGCGCCCCTCAGGCGCGCTGTGGTGCGGGGTGGCTCTGGTGCTGACGTCGCTCGTATGGCTCCTGCTGAGCTTCTTCCCGGAGTCCCGGATCAACCACGTGCTCACGAGGTCGTGGACCAACTTCGTCAGCATCGGCTTCGCCATCTGGTGCATGCTGATCCTGCTGGTGAAGCTCGCCAAGATCAGGATCCAGCGGCGTGCGCTCAAGGTCGGGGGCGTCTTCCCCTCACGCAGCGACTGGGTGCTGTCGCCTGGCACGGCGCCGGAGGTGCTCCAGCGGATCCGCGCGAAGGTGGACCGTCCGCGGGAGTTCACGCTCTTCAACCGAGTCTGGGTCGCGCTCTCGAACCTCGGCAACATCGGCGAGGCGCGGGATGTGGGCGTGGTGCTGGACTCGCAGGCGCATTCGGATTCCGCGCAGGTCGACGCGGGCTACACGGCGCTTCGCGTGCTCATCTGGACGATTCCGGTCATGGGGTTCATCGGCACCGTGATCGGCCTTGGGCAGGCGATCGGCGCATTCCAGAATGTGCTTGACGTGAGCGGGGGCGAGTCCGCATCGAGCGTGAAGGACCGCCTCGGGCCTGTCATGGCGGGACTGGCCACCAAGTTCGACACCACGCTTGTGGCGCTGCTGGCCACCGTCGTGGTGCAGCTGCTCACGACATGGGTGTACTCGGTGGAGGAGGACTTCCTCGCCGATGTCCAGGCGTACTGCCACGAGAACATCGTGGCTCGGCTGAAGCTTGTGGACTGGTGAAGGCCGGACCCCGGGAAGGCTGACCGATGGCTGGCACCGAGCTGAAGCAGAGCAAGGACGCGCCGCTCTCCTTCTTCTCGTTCCAGGACATCATCGCCAGCGTCACCGCGCTGATGGTGCTGGTCACGCTTGTGATCGCGCTGGACCCGCTCGGCGACGAGATGTCCCTGCGCAAGCGCTCGGCGGCGTCGCCGATGTCTCAGGAGGGCCGGGCCGAGCAGGCGCGAATCCGACTCGAGGCCGCGAAGGCGGCCGCATCGCAGGCGCGGCAGGCGCTCCAGGAGAGGCAATCGCAGCCGAACGTCACCGCAGACCTTGTCGCGCGGATGGATCGGCTCATCGCGCCGGAGCGCGACGGCATCGTGGCGCTCGAGCAGCATGCGGCCAAGGGCGATGCGGAGCTGCGCGCGGTCGAGGACCGTCTGCTGGTCCTGCAGACCGAGACGAGGCAGACCGAGCACGAGATGGTCAAGGCGCGCGAGGCGGAGACCGAGCGCATCATGCGGTCGCGCGTGAAGCTCTTCAAGGGCCCGCCCGAGACGCTCAAGCCGCTCCTGATCGAGCTGCTGCCTGACTCGATCGTGATCGGCACTCTTGACCCCAGCAATGCGCCGGTCGAGATGACGACCTGCAAGGGCTCGACCCAGCAGATCATCGACTGCATCTCGAAGATGCTGGCGTCCCACCCCAAGGACCAGTGGTACGGCCTCTTTGTCATCAGGAGCGATGGCATTGACCAGTTCGGCGAACTCCGAGCGGCCTTCATCGGCCGCGGATACGAGGTGGGCTGGCAGGTGTGGGACAGCACCGGGGGCGGCTTCTTCCAGCGGCCTGAAGGTGATGCGAGCCCAGGTGCCGCAGGTCCTTCGGCTCCGGCTCCCGCCGGGATGCCTGCCGGCGGTGCCGCGCCTCCTGCCGCGGCGGCGCCCTCATCCGGTCCGCGGGCAGCGGCTCCCGCCGATCCGCCAGGTCCCGGACCGGCACCGCTGGTGATTCCGGCATCGGTGGCCACCGTCGCGCGCATGCACCGGCGCGGGCGCAAGGGCGGCTCGATCGGGACGGATCCGTTCGGCCTCTTCCTTGACGCGCTCTGCAACACGCTCAGCGTGATCATGCTGCTCCTCATGCTGCTCCTGGTCTTCGCGAAGGATGATGGCGCGACTCCTGATCCGAAGATGGCGGCGGCTCGGGCTGCGGACACCGAGCGGCTTGCGATTGAGGCAGAGGGTGAGCTGCGGGGGCTGCTCGAGTCGCTCTCCAAGCTCCCGCCCGCGGGCGATCCTGCGCTCATCGAGCGGTGGAACGCGCTGCTTGCGGAGGGCGAGAGGCTGCGGACACGCCGGGCAGCGCTGCAGGAGGCGATCAGCGATCTCCGCGAGACGCTCGAGGCGCGGCGGAAGGAGCTTGAGGAGGCAGAGGCGCGCAAGCGCGTGGTGGACTCGCAGTTCGCCGAGCGCGCCACGAAGTCGCCGAAGACACCGGACTTCATCCGGCTGTCGCGATTCAGGCCCGATGAGCGTCGGTCGCGCACCTTTGGTGTCGCGTACGGACAGGTAGCGACGCTTCGGGTGACCCCCGGAGTGCCGACGGACGCTCCCAGGCAGGGCAAGCCGCTGCGCACCGATGACGAGGCGGATGCCGCCATCGATGAGCTGCTCGCCGGCATGACCCCCGAGTCAGTCCGCCTTGAGATTGCCGTGTGGGCCGACTCGTTCGCGGAGTACAAGCGCCTTGAGCGGCGGCTTGTCGAGCGTGGCTACGCCATCAACCCGATCCCGCTGAAGGTGGGCGATCAGGTGGGTGTGGTGGCGGGGCAGGGCGGAGTCCAGTGACGGTTGCGATCAGCGCGCCGGCGAACATGAGCCCAGCGCCGAGCCACTTCTGTCGGTCGAAGCCCTCGTTGAGGAAGACGCTTCCGCTGAGCTCCGCGAAGACGCTCTCGAGCGACAGGATGATGGCTGCGTGGGCCGGAGGTGCGACACCCTGCGCCACCACCTGCAGCGTGAACGCGAGCGCAATCGCGAAGATGCCGCTGAAGATGATGGGCCACATGCCGGCGTGAAGCATCTCGAGCGAGGGCTCCTCGAGCGCGATGGCGAAGGTGGCGCTCGCGAGCGCGGTGCACACGAACTGGATGAATGAGACTCCGAACGCATCGGCGCGGTGCGCGGCCCATCCGATGATGTGCACGTGGAAGGCCCATGCGACCGCGCACCCGAGCACGAGCAGCTCGCCGCGCGAGAGGTGGATCGGGATCCAGCGGGAGAGGTCTGTGGCGGGCGTGGCGCCAGCTGCACCGGTGAGCGCAACGGTTCCGGTGGCTGCCGCATCAGCAAGCGCCGCGGCATCGGGCGCAGGTGGCGTTCCAAGGATCCAAAGCCCCGCGAGTGCGCACGCCGCGCCGATCCACACGCGCGTACCCGCGCGCTGGCCAAGCGCGATGCCGATGATCGGCGTCCAGATGACGTAGGTGCCGGTGATGAATCCTGCGGTGCCGGCCGTGACGGAGGACATCGCCGCCTGCTGAAGGCTGCTCGCGATCGCCATCGCCAGTCCGGCGGCGATGCCGCCGGCGATCGCGGGGAACGAGAACGCGCCGCGGCGGCCGATCAGCATGGGCACGAGGCACAGCGTGCCAACGGTGAACCTTGCCGCGTTGAACGTGAACGGCGTGTCGCCCATGTCGCGCGCGGCGATGCGCTGCGCGACGAAGCCCACGCCCCAGATCAGTGCGGTGAAGAGCAGGAGCCCATCGGCAGCGGGCACGGAGAGTCGTGCGGTGGCGCTGCGCGGCTCGGGCATCGCGCGAGTCTAGGGACTCGCAGGTCGCGCGATCGTGAGTCGCCAGGGACCTGTCGCACCTGATCCCCACCACACCAGTGCGCAGTCGCCCTGATGCCAACGGGCGACGCCGGGTAGCTCGCCGACCTCGAGAAAGCCGGCGATATCGGAGATCGACTGCCGTGGATCGGGCGGCAGGTCCTTCGGCAGTCCCGCCCTGCGTCCTTCGAACTCAGTCTGGCGCAGGTCGGGCGAAGCCAAGTCCATGGCGAGCAGCGGCAGGGTGTCGCCCGCTGGCACTAGCGCAAGGTCGGCGATGCGCGGACTCAGGGGCAGGCGCGCGGCGTGATCGTGACCGTCGGCACCCGGATCCCAGATGAGCGGCCTGCCGTCCACGATCGCGTACTGCCACGGCGCCACGCCATCGAGCCATCGGCCAAGGTCCATACCCACGAATGCGCGCAGCTCGTCGAGTGACTCCGGAAACTGTCCGCGGACGCGGCGGAACTGCTCGATGCCGATGGCTGCCTGCGCAATCTCGCGTGTCCTCTGGAGTCGCCATCGCTGGAGGATGGTGTTGCCGAGGGCGGGCATCAGCATGTGCGGCAGGGGGTTTCGGATGCGGTCGATGGCGCCGATCTCGCGGTCAGATGCGAGTGCCGCATCGCGGGCAATGTCGAAGGAGCCGCTCTGGCATGCCGCAGCGAGCGCGTCGTAGATGCGATCGACGGAACGCTGCACGTCGCGTCGGTCGGCGGTGCCGAATGACATCAGTGGGCCAAAGGCCAGTTCCATCAGTTCAGGCGAGTCCACCGAGCCATCCCCCGGACCATCCATGGAGGTGCCCGCAGCAGCGGCAAACGCAAAGAGCGCGCCCGGGATCGCCACCCCGCCACCCGAGCCATCGTCGGTGTAGCAGCGCTGGATCATGTCGTTGAACATCAGTCGCTCGCCTTCGAGGCCGCGGCACATGCCATCGTCAGCGCCGGCAAGGACCGACTGCAGTTCCGTGAGCTGCGCATCGGAGAACGCCGAACCGTGGTTCTCGATGGCCGACACGATGGTGGATGCCAATTTGATCCGCACTGAGGCGGACACGAGCGCACCAACGATGAAGGCGGGTTCGCGCGCGTGGTCGCACATCGAGTCCATCGCCCGGATGCACTCCATGAAGCGCGCTGTGTCACCATCGCGTGCCGCCATCGCGGCATCAACGCTCACGCACTGGGCCGCGTTCCGGATCATGACCAGCTGCGGGAGAATGACCCCAAGCAGCGGGGACATAGCAGACCCAGGGCCGCGGGCGCGTTCGGTTGCCTCCTGCGCGAGGATGCTTGCGTCCGGCAAGGCGAGGAGCTTCGCGAGGGCGCGCATGTCTGCGGTGTCGGTGATCGCAAGCGGCACGCCGATCACGGGCGTCGCCGGCAGCGTGCGCAGCGCATCCAGCCGGTAGCGGTTGGCGCCGATCCAGCGCCGCACGCGAGCCTCCGCATCAGGGTCGAAGGCCACACGTGGGAGCAGCGTCAGCACCGCACTCCATTCCTTCTCGGCGTCCCCCTTCGTGAGCGCCTCAGCCCCATCCGGACCGGCGAGCGCGCGCACGTAGGTCGGGATGGCGGAGCCCTCCGGCCCAACCACCGGCATCCGCTTCTGCGCTTCGGCAACGGCATCGAATGTGATGGTGGGCGTGCGGGTGGAGAGCCAGATCGCCGCGAGCACGTACGCGACAAGCAGTGCCGCAGCGCATCCGCCCAGTCCTCGCAGCGCGAGGCGGATCGCACGGTCGGCCGGGGAACGCTTGGCGATGGCGCCGCGGCGCAGGCGGCGCGCTGTGGCACGCGGGTCCCCGAAGGCCCGGATGAGCGAGCCGGCATCAGTGCCGCGCGCAAGACCCTCCGCAAAGTGCGACGCCAGCTCGGCGGCGACGTCCACCTGCTCGTGGCGCCGGAGCCGGGTGCGCTTGGTGACGCTGGCAACGAGCGATGCGATCTCCGCGGGCAGCTCGCGCTGCGCGATAGCCGCGTGCACCGCGCGTGCAGTGGCGCCAGGCATCAGCAGCATGCGGCCACCACGCGCGTGATCGCAAGCCGGCCCAGTCCGAGCGCCTCCATCGCGGCGGTGACGCTCTTCCACTGGTCCGCGTCGGCGGCCAAGCGCTTCCGGCCTGCCGCCGTGAGCGCGTAGTACTTGCGCGCCCGCGCGCCGCTCTCGTCCCAGCGCGAGCGCACGAGTCCCTTGCCCTCGAGGTTGTAGAGCATGGGATACACGGTGGACTGCTCGAGGTGCAGCGCGTCGCCTGGCGTCTTCGCGAGCGCCTCCACGATCGCGTAGCCGTAGAGCTCGCCGCGCTCGAGCACCTTGAGCACCGCGAGCATGCCCGCGCCTCGGATGAACTGGTCGTCAACGGCCATGCGGGATCTCCTTGCGACTCATATGTGTGCCGCATACTATGTGACACACAGTATCAAAGTCAAGCGTGGCGCCTTGCGTTGGACTGCGGAGCCTGCCGTACGCTTCAGGGATGTCCCGGCTCCACGTCGCGCTTGGTGTCATCGTGTGCGGGATCGCCATCGCACACAGTGCAGTGCCGGCTGCCGCGCAGCAGCCACAGGCTGAGCCGCCGCCGCGACCCGCGCTGATGCCGCCAGACGCGGACACCAACGCCGCCGCGGTCTACCTGCGGTCGATGCGCTCGCTCGGCATCGATCCGATGGGTGCGTCGCAGGGGGGCGCGCTCTCGCACGAGGATTGGCTCTTCATCCAGAACGAGGTGGGGGACCCTGGATTCCCAGGCAGGAACAGCCCGCAGTGGCGCGCGCGCGCCGCGGAGGTGCTCGAGCGCGCGCGACCCGCACTCGATGCGCTGCGCGATGCGGCCCGTCTCCCGCAGAGCGACTGGGGCCTCGACCGCAGCGCGGGATTCGGCATGCGGTTGCCGCATCTCGCGAACCAGCGTCAGCTGGCTCGGCTCATGGCCGCTCGCGCCGAGTTCGCGATTGAGGAGGGCGATGCCGCGACCGCAGTGGAGTCGCTCGAGGCGATGGCACGCATGGGCCGCCACTCTGGGCAGGACCGCATACTGGTCTCAAGTCTGGTGAGCACCGCATTGCTGGCCATGACGGACGGCCGGCTCGACCAGCTCGTGGGGAGCGGCATGCTCACGCCAGAGCAGGCCACGCCGCTCGCGACCCTCTACGCCGAGTTGGCCGCCAGCGACCCATCGCAGTGCGCAGATGCAGTGCGTGGCGAGGCAGAGATGATGATGGCAAGCGTCAAGTCGGCGATGGGCGAGTCAGGCGACATGAAGGCCTTTGCGGAGCAGATGGGTGCGAGCCAGGATGCGCAGGCGCAGTTCGAGGCGATTGACGAGGCTGCTGCGCAGCGCCAGCTTGAGCAATACGCGGGCTGGATGGACCGTGCCGCGGCGGCCTTCGAGTCGCCGGACATCGAGACGGCACGCGCCACCATGGCCGCCGTGATGGCCGAGATGAAGGCAAGCCCGGACAACCTGTTCGCCGCGATGATGATGCCGGCACTCGACCGATCCATCGAGCAGCACTTCACCCTCAAGGCGATGCTCGCGGACCGCGCAGCGCAGCTCAAGGCGATCGCCGATGGCACGGCAGGCCCTGCGTCTCTCGCGAACGCGGCATGGTTCCTGATGCAGGCCGGGCGCGCGGCCGCGGCGATCGGCGAGATCGACCAGCAGGCGATCGAGCTGATGCGCATCGACTGCGGTGTGGCGCCTGCAGACCAGGCGCTGCGTGCGCGTGGGCTGATGGAGCGCTCGGAGCGGTCGATCCTGGAGATGCTCGAGCGCGCCGCGGCGGCGCGCCGCTGCGACTTCCTTGCCATCGGACTTGCGGAACTCGAGCCGCCGGGACTCGCGCTCATGTTCGGCGCGCGCACTCGCGCGGCTTCCCGCGTTGTGCTGGCCGACGCGGCGGACCGCGCCTGCCGTGGCGATGCGCCTGAGCCGATCGTTCGGAGGATCGCGGCGGCATTCGCCGCAAGCCAGGCGCTGGCGCGCGACCCTAGCGTCGGGCGGGCCGTGTTTGCGCGTGCGGTCTTTACGGACGCGCTTGCAGTCCTCGAGCTCGCGCTGGCACGCACCGCGGTGACGCCGGAGCAGCTCGTTCCGGTGCGCACCGTGCTGCAGTCCTTCGACCGCGCGGACCCCTTCGGGATCATGCGGGGACGCGATGCGGACGCGCACCACATCGGGCGTGAGGCCTTCGTGCACCGCCGCCGCCACATCGTGCCGCCGGAGCTGGTCGAGAGGATTGCGCAGGCGCAGCGCATCGAGCGCGCTCGTCCGCCCGCGGAAATCCTGGGCGCGGCCTGGAGGAAGTATGGACCGGAGGCACTTGAGTCGGCGCCGTTCGTTCCTGGCGCTCCGCTCCTGCTGGCGACCGATGTGCACGATGCCGCACAGGTGAAGGCATTCCTTGCGGGCGAGCAGGCCACGTGCGTGGACATGGATGCGCTCGTCGCCGGCGCGCCGGCGATGCTCGATCGCGCACTGATGGCGAGTGGAGACCCGCAGGTGCGCCTCGGTCCTGCCGCGCCACCGAAGGGTGCAGATGAGCCTCGCGCTCTCCGTTGACCGCGCCATTCGCCTCTCGCGTGCGGAGCGCCTCGCGCTCGAGGCGATCGCGCTCGACGGGCCGCCGGGCCGCGAAGCCTTCGACGCGTGGATCAGGTGCGTGGACATCGATGCCATGAGCCCGTCGATGGTGCGGCTTGTGCCCGCGCTGTTCCTGCGGCACGCGCAGGGGGATCCGAGCGTGCCGCACGGGCAGCGTCTCAAGGGCATCGCGCGGTTCTGGTACACGCGCAACGCGCTCCTCATGGCGGCAGCTGCATCATCGATCCGCGCGCTGCGCGCGGCGGGGATCGAGGTGGCGCTCTTCAAGGGGCTGTCGCTCGCGCTCTGCGTGCACCCTCGGACGGTGGCGCGGCCGATGATGGACATCGACATCCTCGTTCGACGCCGCGACTTCGCCGAGGCTGACGCGATCCTCATGGGCACCGGCTGGACGTATCGCCACCCGCTCGAGCAGCGCATGTGGGCGGATCACTCGATCGACTACGTGGACGCCGACAACCGAGCGCTCGACCTGCACGTGCGGCCTCTCCTTGAGGTGCGCGAGGGCCTCCTCGAGACGGAGCTCTTCGCGCGCGGCAGGCCCATCGAGTGGCAGGGATGCATGGTGACGGTGCCGTGCCTTGAGGATGAGGCGCTCATCGCGCTGGTGGGCGCGATTCGCGAGCGCCTTGGCGCGCGCCTGGACTGGATCTCCGACATGGCCCGGATCCTCGAGCGCGCGCCGGCCCTCGACTGGGGCGCCATCTGGGAGCGCGCCTGTCGGTATGGCGTCGCGCACCAGCTGGTCGAGTCGATGCTTGTGGCAGGGGACATCCGTGGGCTCGGCATGATCCGCGATGCGCTGGCATCGCTCCTTGGCCGGTCACCCGGCATCGAGCAGCAGTTCGTGAGCGCAGCGCTCGAGGCTGGCCGGACCTATGGCCTTCCGGACTCGCTCGTCAGCACGCCGGAGCGCGAGCACCGCACCGGCCCGAGCGCGATGCGCCTGGTGTCGGAGGACGGCGGTCCGGTCACTGCGCTGCACCTTCGCCGAAGGCACATGGATCTTGTGCCGCACCTCCTTCGCGTGAGCGACATGGCCCGTTGGCGGGCATGCGCGGCGAGGGTGCCGCGGCACGGCGAGGGTGTCTGTGAAGTCAGCCCCGGCCTCATCGGCATGCGTGAGCCCCGCATGGCAGACGATGCCTATCAGGCGCGCATCATCCTGCGATCGACGCCGCCAGCCCAACTTCTCCCGCGCGAGCGTGCGCGGATCGAGTTGACGCTCGTGAATGCGTCGCCCTGTCCATGGCCCCTCACCACATCAGAGAAGGTGCAGATCGGGGTCTCGTGGCACGTGGAGCGCCATGGCGGCGCCGTGGTGACCTGGGACATGCCGAGGCACTACCTGAGGGCGCCGCTCGTGAGCGCGTGCTGCATCGCGTACATCGACCCCGGCGGCTCCGTGGACTGCGTCCTTGAGTTCGTCGCGCCCGCCGAGCCGGGGCGCTACGTCATCCGGCTCGACGTGGTGCACGAGTACGTCTGCTGGTTCTCCGCACGCGGGTCGCCGTTCCCCACTTGGGAGCTGCACGTGCAGGACCCGCCCGAGCCATCGGTCCAGCGCCTCACCGGATGAAGCGGAGCTTGCCGAAGTCGGGGATGAATGCGGATCCGCCGGGCGACATCGGCAGCGGCGCCGGGAAGTAGACCGACCACGCCTGGCCGATGAGCAGCTCGTGCGGCACGATGAAGGGCTCGCTCATGCCGAGCTCGCGGATCACGAGCTGGTGCGGACGGCCCCAGAGCCGCGAGTCGCGGCTTGCGGCGCTGTTGTCGCCGAACATGACGTACGCGCCATCGCCGAGCGTGGCTGGCTTGCGCGGATCGCACGCGAACGCCAGTCCATCGACAGGCTCCCCGTTGCAGAGGAACTGGTCGTTCGGGTTCAGGAACGCGGGCCGGTAGTAGAGGTCACGGTCCACAATCACGCGCCGCAGCGCGAACGGCGATCCCGAGAATGACCATGACAGCGTCGGCGGGGCGGGGCGCTGGCCGATGGGATTGGCGATCACCTGCTCGAGCGTGCGCCCGTAGTGCGCGAGCGCGATCCGCCTGAGCGGGTCGCCGAGCTCGTAGTCGAGCGTCGCGACGCGAAGCCCATCGGCAAACACCGAGAGCGACTGGTCGACGTGCCAGAACTCGAGCAGGAGCGGGGATCCTGCTGGCGGATTCCACGGCGTCTCCGACGATGCGATCGGCGCCTCCGCATCCTGGGGCGTCACGGAGAGCCGCACCGCGCCCCCGCCGATCTGCATGCGCATCACGTGGCCGCGTGCGCCAAGCTCGATGGCGGTCGTGAAGTCCTTCGGGCTGCCGATCTCGATGGCCGCCTGCACCCGGAGGTCCGCGGTGGGATACAGCGCCACATCGTTGCGGTAGACGTTGTAGGCGTTCCAGTCGTCGAGCGGCAGGATCGCGCCATCCCACGTGAGCGACGCCGGCGCCGCGCTGCTGCGTGCCCACGTGCGGTCGCCCCGGATGTCCCAGCCCTCGCTCGCCACCCACGGCGCGCCCTTCCACCGGACGCGCATCGCACCCTCCATCGCCTGCTCGTTGACGGGCTGGTAGTCGCTGTCGTAGACCGACTGCCATACGGCGCGCTGCACGAACTCGGGCTTGCGCTGGATCGTCATGGCCGCAGCATCGCCGTCCGGCGGTCCGGTGAAGATGTCGCCATCGGCGACCAGCAGGGTCTCGTTGGGAAGGCCGACAAGCCGCTTGATGTAGTACGGCGAGTCGCCTGCCGGATCCGTCGGGTTCTTGAACACGACCACGTCCCAGCGCTTCGGGGCCGTGAATGGCGCGATGTACTTCAGGACGAGCACCCGGTCGCCGTTGCGCGCGCTGGTCGCGAGCGCCTGATTCGCCACCTGCGCGACGGGCGCCGAGCGCGAGATCATCGGGTCGATGACGGGCCTGCCGATGTCGCGTGCCTGCCCGCTGGCGATCCTGCGGCCCACCTCGATGATGGGCGTGGCATCGGTGGGGTACTCGTAGCTCGTGGCCGGGCTCCGGAGTCGGATGTGCGCGCCCATCAGCGTGGGCGCCATCGATCCGGTGGGGATCACGAAGCCCTCGCACACGAAGGCTCGGAAGACCATCGCGAAGACGAACGCGACCACGAGCGACTGCACGGTGTCCACGATGCCGCCCTGCCCAGGGTGGGAGGGCTCCGAACCCGCATCCTGCGCAGCCTGTGCTCCGGTCCGCTCCATCGCCTGATGCTACGCGGTGATGCGCTCCACGCTCTCGACCGGGTAGGCGAACGACTCGCCCGTCGCGTCGAGGCGCACGAGCACGAGCTGCACCAGGATGCGCGCCTCGATCACGGTGCCCTCGCCATCCGGTGTGCGCACGCGCGCCTTCACCTTCGGCAGCCGGGCCGACAGGGTGGCGTAGGTCTCGTCCTCGTAGCGCAGGCAGCACATGAGGCGTCCGCAGCGCCCGCTGATCTTCAGCGGGTCGAGCGTCGCCTTCTGCACCTTGGCGCTCTTCATCGAGACAGGCTTGAGCACCTTGAGGAAGTTGGTGCAGCAGCAGTGCTGGCCGCACTTGTCGTAGTCCGCGGTGAGGCGCGCCTCGTCGCGCGCGCCGCCCGTCCGCACCTCGACCCGGCAGCCGTAGCGCGCGGAGGCGATGCCCACGATGTCCGCCTCGGGCACGGGCGACTCGTCCTCCGCCAGCACATGCACGGTGACCGACTCGCCCCCGAGCACGGGCTCGACGTCCACCACGCGCGTGCCGATGCCGGACTCAGAGAGACGCAGTCGCATCGCCCGGGCCTCGCCCTGGAATCGCTCGCGGATGCCCTGCCACCGCGCGAGATCATCGGCCGTGGCCACGCGGAGCACGGCGCCATCGGCATGGAAGGGATAGTCGCGCCCGCCCGAGGCCTCGATGAACTGAAGCATCTCCTGCCTTGAGACGCTCTTGGAGCATCCCGAGTTGGAGCACGTGGTGGTGAGCATCTCGGCAACCTCGGTGCCCCGGTGCGTCCGCACGACGAGCTTGCTTCCGCATCCGGGCTTCTCGCGCCCCGAGTATGGGTACTCGGCCACGAACTTGAGCCGCCCGACCCGGACCACGATCGATGTCGGCGGCTTCAGGCGCGCGTACGCCTCGGCATCGGTCAGCGCGTCCCGGTGCGCAGGGTCCGCGTCTCGCTCGAAGATGGGGAGCGGGTGGATTGACATCCGGATCAGGACTCGAACTCTTCGCGGTCGCGCTCCGGGGCGCCATCCTCGCGCGCGCGTCCGCTCGGCGCGCCCTGGCTCAGGTCGCGGCGCCTGCGCTCGCTGAAGACCAGCTTGATCGGCACCTCTGCGAACGGCAGCTCCTCGCGCATCCTGTTGAGGAGGTACCGCTCGTAGCTGCCCTCGAAGAGCTTGGGCCTGTTCACCACCACGGCGATCGTCGGCGGGCGCGTGGCGATCTGCGAGACGTAGAAGATCTTGGCGGTCGTGCCCAGCCGCGAGCTCGGGCCGCGCTCGGCGAGCACGGCACGGATGACGGCATTGAGCTTGCCGGTCGTCTCGCGGTGGCCCGCCTGCGTGTGCACGTTGAACGCCATGGCCACGGCGTCCTGCACGCCCTCGCCGGTGACGGCGCTCACGCCCACGATCGGCGCGAAGTCGAGCCCGGGCAGCTCCTGCGAGATGTACTCGGAGAAGTCCTCGACGGACGATCCCTTGGGGAGCAGGTCCCACTTGTTGAGCACGATGACGACCGGCTTGAACTGGTCCATCAGCTCCGCAGCGAGGTGCTTCTCGACCTGCGAGACCTTCTCGGTGGCGTCGAGCAGGAGGAAGGCCACGTCGCAGCGGCGGATCGCGTTCTGGGTCCGTGCCTGGGAGTACCACTCCACGTCGTCGGCGTACTTGCTGCGCTTGCGGACGCCCGCCGTGTCGATGGCCAGGAAGGAGCGCCCGCCGGACTCGAAGCGCACGTCGACCGAGTCGCGCGTGGTGCCCGCGATCTCGGACACGATCACCCGGGTCCCGCCCGCGAGCGCGTTCACGATGCTGCTCTTGCCTGCGTTGCGGCGACCGATGATGGCGAGCTTCATCTCCGCGTCCGGCGGCTCTGCGACCTCTGGCAGCGCGCTCAGCCGCATCCACACGGCCTCAAGCAGCGGCCGGATGCCAACGCCTGCATTGGCGGACACCATGACGGGATCGCCGAACCCGAGCCGAGTGGCCTCAAGCGCATGCGCTTCCCACGAAGGGCCGTCGACCTTGTTCACGACGAGGACTGCCTTGCCGGCCTGGCCGCCGCGCCGCAGCAGGGACGCGATCGTCTCGTCGAGGCTGGTGATCCCGCTCTGCGCGTCGACGGTGAAGAGGATGACGGCCGCGCCCTCAACCGCGGAAAGGATCTGCCGCTCGATCTCTGGTGTGAGGGCGGCAAGGTCCCGCCCCGCGTCATCCATCCGCTTGCCGTCGGCCGTGTAGACGCCGTAGCCGCCGGTGTCGAAGAGCTCTGCGGCGCGCGGCGCGGCGTCCTCGTCGGCGTCGGGCGGCGGCGGCACGGTGACCACCGTGGACACCCGGTCGCGGGTGACGCCCGGCGTCGGGTCGACGATGGAGATGCGCTTGCCCGCGATGCGGTTGAACAGGCTGGACTTGCCCACGTTGGGGCGTCCGACGATGGCGACGACGGGAAGCACGTCCCGGCGATGGTACGGGTTCGCTCAGCGCAGGATGTCGGTGCGCGAGATCACGCTGCGCGCGACCTTCGCGCTGATGCGGCCGATGCGCCAGTCGCTTGTCGTCTCGACGAGCACGAAGCGCTGCCGACCCTGGTCGATCGTGAAGTCCTCGGGGCGCGCGGGCACGTTGAAGCCGGCGATCATGTGGCCGACGGCGTCCTCGGCTCGCGCCCCGGCAGGTCGCGGCGCGCCGTCGGGCACATCATCCACGTGCACGAGCGTGGCATCGCAGAGGTCCACCGACCTCACGAGCCCTGCCAGAAGCAGGCTCTTCGAGTCGCAGTCGCCTCCCCAGATCAGCGTGGCCATGGGCGTGCGCAGGCCCGCGCGCTCCTTGCCGTCGGCGAGCTTCGGCGGGATCACGTAGTCCAGATGCTGCACGAACGAGGCGAGCGCCGCCAGCTGCGAGCGCAGGTCACGCGCACCCGCGGCCTTGGCCTTGCGCAGGATCTCCTGCGCAAGGGGCCGGAGCGCATCTCGCGAGTGGTCGAGCAGGTACTGGTAGTCGGGACCGATCGATCCGGTCTTGCGGTCGGACCCCTCTGCGCCGCCGCGTTCGCGGGCTCCAGCTGCGGTGCGCGGCATGTTCAGCTCGCCCGTCGAGCCATCCGCAGGAACGAATCTCATGCCGCATGCCTCGAGCGCAGCCTGCTGCGCATCGAGCCTCTCGAGCAGCTCCTCGGGCGACCGGTACCAGAACGCGAGCGCATGGCGCGGGAAGCCGAAGTGCGCCTCGAGCTCCTCCGCGAGCGCCACGTCGATCGGCACCTCGATCTCGTACTTGGTCGGCGCGCGGTTGCGGTCGATGACGGCGCGGTCGCCGTCGAATCGGACGATGCGCGAGCTGTGGTCCTCCCATGTCCATCCGTACCGCACGAGGTGCTGAGGAGGCGCCTCGAACACGCGCGCGCGCGCCACCCAGTCATCGAACGCAGCGTTGCGCGGATCGGGCTTGCGCGCCTCGGCCGCGGGCGTCGGCGCGCTTCGCGTGGGCTCCGGCATCGTCAGCGACAGCACGTCGAGCGTCGATGCAGGAAGCGGATCGTTCGTCCGTGGCGCGGGAGACTCGGACGCCGGATCCGCGTCCGCCTCCGTGGAGGGATCCTCGGCGGGCTGCCCCGCCACGACATCGCTCGGAACGGCGTCGGCAGATCCAGACACGGCGCCGGCGAATCCGGACCATGCATCGCGCGCGCGTCGCGCGATGCGTTCGGGCGCTGACTCGAACTCTGGCGCACTGCCGGACGCGGCAGCCAGTCCTGGATTCGCGCTGTGGGCGCCAGGTCCCGACCCGGATGAGGCCTCACGGCCCGTGACGTCCATGACGAGCCGCACGGCGCCATAGCCCGCGAGTGCCGCCACCGGCGCGAGCACAGCGACAATCGCGAGGAACAGCAGCCTCGTGAGGGTGGAGCGGATGATGGCACGCATGGTTGGGATCCGATGCCGAACTGTTGAATCGACCGAGACCCCCCAGTCCTTGCGTCAATTGTTGCAGCCCGCGTTGGCGGGACAAGCGCAATCGTGTTATTGGGTCCCGGGTTTTGGCGGATTTCGCAGATCGTCCTCGGTACCGAAGCGCCCGTCTGGCCCAGGGCTCTCGATGAACGGGTACCCGAACTCGTTCCGGCCAAGTCGGTACGTGCCGTTCCACGGGTCTGTGGCCGGGGTCTGGCTGCCCGCTCCGCGCACGTGAGCGATCGACTCGACCTGGATGCCTGTGACGGCCTCTCGCGCCTCGACCAGCCCAAGCAGCGACTGCATCTCGAGCTGCGCCTGCGCCGACTTCGCCTCCTGCAGCGTGCGCGCCGCGTCGGGAATCAGCCAGCTCACGAGCATGGGGATGCCCGCGCACGGGATGAGCAGCGCGACGATGAGCGCGCCGATCGTGAAGCGCCGCCTCGTGCGCGCCTCGCTCCACTCGCGCTCGGCGGCGATGTCGGACTCGTCAAGATCTGCGCGCGCGCCCGTCATGGGCTGTATGCGTCATCCGCGGGTTCGCTTCCTGGCGTCGCCGTGCCGCGCAGGTCGTCATCGGTGTCGAAGCGGCCATCGCGCCCCGCGCTCTCGATGCGGGCGCGTTGCGACTTGGGATCGACGCTGACGCGCCACGCGTTGCCCCAGGGATCGGTCGGCGGGAGCGCCTCTCCGGCTGGTGCGCCTGCCCGCATCCTGATGGACTCCGGATCCGAGGGGACCGTGCCGCTGGCCTGCATCGCCTCGATCGCCATCTGGTACCGCAGCAGTTCAAGCTCCACCTTCACCTCGCGCGCCCTCTCGCGCGCCTTGGCGAGCGCCGGCAGAAGCAGCGCAAGCGTGAGCGGCGTGATCAGGCAGAGCTGGAGCAGGCCGATGATCACGCCAGCGATCGCCAGCGCCCTCGGCTTCTGCCGCAGCGCCGCGGCGCTGATGATGGCGCCTGCCATGCCGGCGATGCCGCAGGTCACGAAGCCAAGCATCGAGAGGGCGAAGCCGATCACCCCAAGCCGGTTGCGGGGGCGCGGCTCGTGGGCGGGCGGCGTCCACTCCGGCGGGACGGCGCCGGGGGAGGCGGATCGGCCTGGTTCCGGCGGCAGCATCTGGTCGGTCATGGCAGGGGGTCCTCGTCGGGGGCCAGCACTCGGCGCCTTGCGTGCGCGATGAGCGAGCGTCCCGTCATCGCCTCGGGCTTCGGCAGGCCGATCATCTCAAGCAGCGTGGGCGCAACATCGGCGAGGCGCCCATCGCCACGGAGAGCGTGTCCCCTGAAGCGCTCGCCCACGATGGAGAGCGGCACGAGATAGTTCGTGTGCGCAGTGTGCGGAGCGCCGGATGCGGGATCCCGCATCTGCTCTGCGTTGCCGTGGTCCGCGGTGATGATGAGCGAGCCGCCGCGCGCAAGCGCCGCGTCCATGATCCGCCCCACGCAGGCATCGACAGTCTCGATCGCGGTCACCGTCGCGTCGAGTCGCCCCGTATGGCCGACCATGTCGCCGTTCGCGAAGTTCACGATGATCACCGGCTCGCAGTCGGGAGACACCAGCCGCGCGAGCACGGCATCACGCACGCCTTCGGCGCTCATCTGCGGCTTCAGGTCGTACGTCGCCACGTCGCGCGGGCTCGGCACGATCTCGCGCACCTCGCCGGCGAAGGGCGCCTCGCGGTAGTCGTTGAAGAAGAAGGTCACGTGCGGGAACTTCTCCGTCTCCGCGCAACGGAACTGCGCGATGCCGTGCGCCGCGAGCCAGTCGCCGAGGATGTCCTGCATCGGCTCGGGCCGCGCGAAGGCGACATCGACGGGAAGGCCATGCTCGTACTCGGCCATCGTCACGAACAGCAGGTCGCGCGGGACCCCGCCTCGGTCGAAGCCCCCCCCAGGCAGCGCGCGGAACGCCGCATCGTCGAGCACGAATGCCTTCACGAGCTCGCGCGGCCTGTCGCCGCGGAAGTTGAAGAAGATCACCGCATCGCCGCCGCGGATCGCCCCCTCGGGCACGATCACGGTCGGCGGCATGAACTCGTCCCCGTCCTGCGAGGGCGCGGGCGGATGGCCGTAGTGGCGCTCGAGCGCTCCGCGCGCGCTGTCCGCGCGTGGCGCGCCCCGGTCGAGCAGCGCACTCCACGCGCGCCCGACGCGGTCCCACCGGTGATCGCGGTCCATGGACCAGTAGCGGCCGCTCACGGAGGCGATGCGCGCGCCGGTGCGCGCAAGCAGCGGCTCGAGGCGGCGCAGGAACCCCGCGCCCGACCGCGGTGGCGTGTCGCGCCCATCGGTGAACGCATGCACGAACACGCGGTCTCCCGGGACCGAGCTTGCCGCCGCAAGCTCGATCAGCGCCTCGAGGTGGCTGATGTCGCTGTGGACCTGGCCATCGGACACGAGTCCCATGAGGTGCACGCGGTGACCGTCGCGCGCTCGGGCGAAGGCGCGCTGCAGGGCCGGATTGCGCGCGAACCGCCCGTCACGGATCGCGCGGGTGATGCGCATCAGCTCCTGGTCCACGATGCGGCCCGCGCCGATGTTCTGGTGACCCACCTCGGAGTTGCCCATCACGGGGCCATCGGGACCGACGGGGAGGCCCACATCCTCGCCGCTCGTCCGGATCAGGGTTCGCGGCCACTGCCGCGCGAGCGCATCGTCGACCGGGGTCCTCGCGAGCCGCACCGCATTGAAGGCATCGTGCGAG
>JBIIIL010000162.1:0-6188 GCA_044234825.1 Phycisphaerales bacterium | reverse complement strand
TCGCCGCGCCGCGGATGCCGACGTAGGCCTGCATCCTCGTCATGCGGTGAAGGTCGCAGTCCGCCCACGCGGCGAGCCCCTCCTCCGCGGAGGACTCGTTGAGTGCGCGCATGACGCGCATCGAACGGGTCTCGACATGCGGGTGCGCCCCGGCGCGCCGCGCCTCCTCCACGCACGCGATGACGATGTCCTCGGGCGCGTCGAAGGCCTCGATGAGCACGTGCTCCCCGGGCTTGAGCGCGGTCGAGTGGCTGACGATGACCTTGGCGAGCCGGGCGATGCGCGGATCAGGCATGGCGCGATGGTAGGAGCGCCGAAAGCCTTGCAGGAGTGAGCTCGCCGAGCGAGTCGACCAGCAGGTCGGCTGCGGAGAGCTCGGCGTGGGTGTGGCCTTCCGAGCACAGCGCAACGCAAGCCATCCCGGCGCGGTGCGCCGCTTCGATGCCAGGCGCAGCGTCCTCGATCACGATGCAGTGAGCGGGCTGCAGGCCCAGCCGCTCGGCTGCGAGCAGGAACACGTCCGGGTCGGGCTTGCCGCGCGTGACGCAGGCGCCGGTCACCACGGCATCGAAGAGCTCTGCGCAGCCGAGCCCGCGCAGGTGCGCCTCGACGTTGGTGGGCGGAGCGCTCGAGCCGACTGCGAGGTGCCAGCCGCCATCGCGCAGCGCCCGGATCAGCGCGTGGCCCCCGGGCATCGCGGGAAAGCTCGCCGCGAGCATCGCGCGGAACTCCTCCTCCTTGCGTTCGGCAAGCTCGTGAACGCGCCCGGGCGCCGGCACGCTGCGCTGCGCCCGATCATGCAGCGCGGCGATGATCGGCTCGTTGCGGCGCCCGAAGTGCTCCAGGAAGAACGCGCGGGACATCGGCAGCCCCAGGGCATGCGCCAGGTTGGCCCACGCGCGCTCGTGCAGCGCGCACGTGTCGACCAGCGTGCCGTCGAGGTCGAAGATCGCGCCGAGGGCGCTCATCGGCTCGCCTGCGCGAGCTCGCGCCTCATGAGCGCGAGCGCCTCGCGGACCGTGGCCGCGGCACGCTCGATGTCGCTGCGCGTGACGTCGAGGTGGGTCACCGCCCTGACGCGGCGCGTGCCCATCGCGATGAGCAGGACGCCGTGGCGCGCAAGCGCCTCGCAGAAGGGGCGGGCCTCCGGCATGCCCGGCTTGAGCGTGAAGAAGACCATGTTGGTGCCCAGCGGTCCGGGCCTGGGTTCGACGTCAATGCCCTCGGCGCCGTGCAGCAGCCTCGCCAGCAGGCTTGCGTTCGCGTGGTCGTCCGCGAGACGGGTCACGTGGTGGTCGAGCGCATGGATCGCTGCGGCAGCGAGCAGGCCCGACTGGCGCATGCCTCCGCCGAACATCTTCCTGAAGCGGCGCGCACGCGTGACAAGCGGTGCCGGTCCTGCGAGCGCGCTGCCGACAGGAGCGCCCAGGCCCTTGGAGAAGCAGACGCTGACCGTATCCGCGTGCGATGCGACATCGCGGGGCGCGTATCCGGCGGCGGCACAGGCGTTCCACAGGCGCGCACCGTCCACATGCACGGACAGCCCGCGCTCGCGCGCGGCGGCCGCCACATCCGCGATCTGCCCGAGCGGCCACACGGCGCCGCCGCCGCGGTTGTGGGTGTTCTCGATCACGAGGAGCCGCGGCGCGGGCGCATGGATGTCCGCATGACGGATGGCGCTGCGGAGCGTCGGCGCGTCGAAGATGCCGGCGGGTCCGTCGAGGGGATGGATCGCGCATCCGGAGATGGCCGCAGGGGCCGCCGTCTCGTAGTGCACGATGTGGCTGTCGCGGTGTGCGTAGATCTCGTCCCCGTGCTGGCAGTGGCACCGGATGGCGAGCTGGTTCGCCATCGTGCCGCTCGGCGTGAAGAGCGCCGCCTCGGTGCCGAGCAGTTCCGCGACCTTCGACTCGAGCGCCTGCACGGTCGGCTCGTCGCCGAGCACGTCGTCCCCGAGCGGAGCCGCCATCATCGCGGCGCGCATCGCGTCGGTCGGTCGCGTGACCGTGTCGCTGCGGAGGTCGATCGCCTTCATGGGGTCCTGATGCTACGGATCGGACCTGTGCCGATCCGCGCCACGGCCGCGGGATCCGTCACCACCCGCCATCGGGCGGGTCGCGGCCCGCAAGCGTCAGCCAGGTCACGCGCTCGATGCGCCACGCGCCATCGCCGCCGCGCCGGACCTCGAAGCGCCAGCGCGTCGGCACCATGCCGTAGCTCGATGCGGTCACCGTGCGGAAGCCGACCTCGACCACGCCGAGGTCAGGGGCCTCTGAGGAGGCTTCGAGGGCAACCTCCTCGTTGGACTCGATGCGGTGACGGTTGCCGAGTGCGCTGAGCGCGGCATCGATGCGCTCCCGGCCGACTCCGGGCCGCTCGCGAGAGCGCATGTGCCACGACGCATCGGGCGCGAAGTGGCCTTGTGCGGCGGCGACGTCGCCAGCCTCTGCAGCGGCAGCAAGCCCGCGCACGCACTGCGTCGCCATCAGGGCCGGCGTCGGCACGAAGCGCGCGACGAGGGCGACCGCCACCGCGGCGACGCCGCAGGCTGCGCTTGCGACGAGCCAGCGCCACCTTCCGGCCTGCACGCCCATCCACGCCAGCACCAGCCCCGCGGCGCAGAGCAGCGTGATCCATGTCCACGGGCGGTCCGCGATGGGCTGCAGCAGGTCGCTCACGCGCCACAGGCTAGGCGTCGCCGATCTGCGCTGCCTACGATTTGTGCCGATGGCCGAGGCGGTTTGCGTGAACTTCTCAGAGCCCATCGCGCTCTTCCCGCTGCCCGGCGTGCTGCTCATGCCGCACGCGGCGCTGCCGCTTCACATCTTCGAGCCGCGGTACCGGCAGATGGTCGAGCACGCGCTGCAGGAGGGTGCGGGCACGCGCCAGTTCGCGATGGCCACGATCGCGTCCTCGCCTCGCGATGCAGGCCGCAGTCCGCGCGTGCGCGACGTGGTGTGCGTCGGCCACATCGCCGAGCACCAGCGGCATCCCGATGGGCGGTTCGACCTGATCCTGCGCGGCCTGTGCCGGGCCCGCATCCTCGAGCTGCAGGAGCCCGAAGGCGACCGTCTCTACCGGCAGGCCATGCTGGGCCCGCTCGAGCGTCCTGACGAGCCGGTCAGCGGGCTGGCTGGCGCCAGGCGCGAGCTGCGCAGCCTGCTTGCGGGTCCGCGCCTGCAGCGGCTCCAGAGCGCGCGTGTGGTGCTGCCGTGGCTTGAGCGCGACGACCTTCCGTCGCGCGTGGCGATCGAGCTCGTCGCGTACGCCATGGTGAAGGATGACGAGACGCGCTACGCCATCCTGAGCGAGGGCGATGCGAACCGGCGGGCAGGGCTCGTGTGGGGCGAGCTCAAGCGGATGGACAGGCTGCTGGCGCTTGCGGACCGCCAGGGATCGCGCGATTGGCCCAAGGGAATGAGCTGGAACTGATGCCGACGCGACGAGGGGATCGTGATTCGACGCCGGCGAGGCACTGGCTGTGCAAGAGCGAGCCGGACGTCTACTCGATCGAGGATCTCGAGCGGGACGGGTCGACTGGATGGGACGGCGTGCGCAACTACCAGGCGCGAAACTTCATGCGCGACTCCATGCGGCCCGGGGACCGCGTGCTCTTCTGGCACTCGAATGCGGATCCTGCCGGAGTGGCTGGCGTCGCCAAGGTGTCCGGGAAGCCGAGGCCGGACCCAACGCAGTTCGACCGGCGCAGCCCGTACTTCGACCCGGGCAGCGATCCTGACGAGCCCACATGGATGATGGTGGACATCGCCTTCGTGAGCCGCTTCCGCGCGGTGATCCCGCTCGAGCGCCTTCGCGCCGAGCCTGCGCTTGAGGGCATGGTGGCGCTCAAGCGCGGGAACCGGCTGAGCGTGACGCCGGTCACTCCTGAGGAGTTCGAGGCGGTGATGCGCCTGTCGCGGGATCGCGAGCGGGTATAACACCGTGTGGAGGTTTCTCGCATGGGCGTAGGACTGGTTGCGCTGGCGGTCGTGGGCGTTCTGCTGCTGATCCTCATTGGGGTCGCGGCGTGGGTGATCGGCCTCTACAACTCGCTCGTCAGGCTCAAGGTGGCGACCGAGAGCGCATTCAGCGGCATCGACGTGCAGCTCAAGCGCCGCCACGACCTCATCCCGAACCTCGTCGAGACGGTGAAGGGGTATGCGACTCACGAGAAGGGCACCTTCGAGGCGGTGACGCAGGCGCGTGCCGCTGCGATGGGCGCCAGGAGCATGGACGACAAGATCGCGGCCGAGGGCATGCTGTCGGGCGCGCTGGGAAGGCTCATGGCCGTGGCCGAGGCGTACCCGCAGCTGCGCGCCAACGAGAACTTCATGCAGCTCCAGGGCGAGCTGTCGGACATCGAGAACCGGATCTCCGCCGCGCGCGGCGGCTACAACGGATCGGCCGAGGGATTCAACTCGACGCTGCAGCAGTTCCCCACCAACATCGTCGGCGGGATCTTTGGCTTCCGCGCCTTCGAGTTCTTCCGGGCCGGCGACGGCGAGCGCGCCGCACCGCAGGTGAAGTTCTAGACAGCCTGCGCGGCGCCGATGGCGAAGGAGCGCATTGTCACCGCGGCAGCCCGTCCCTCCGAGGAGGAGGAGCCCGCCGTCTCGACGCTGCGCCCGCAGCGGCTCGCGGACTACGTCGGCCAGTCGGCCCTGAAGGAGCGGCTGGGCATTGCGCTTGAGGCATCTCGCCTGCGCGGCGCGCCCGCCGAGCACCTGCTGCTGCACGGGCCGCCCGGCCTGGGCAAGACGACGCTCGCGCATGTGGTGGCGAACGAGCTCGGCACGCGCGCATACGTCACGAGCGGCCCGGCGCTGACGAAGGCCGGCGACCTCGTGGGCACGCTGACGCGCATGCAGGATCGCGACGTGCTCTTCATCGACGAGATCCACCGCCTTCCGGCGTCGGTCGAGGAGTACATCTACCCGGCGATGGAGGACTGCAGGATCGACTTCACGGTCGACAGCGGCATGCACGCCAAGGTCGTGACGATCCAGCTCAAGCCGTTCACGCTCATCGGCGCCACGACCCGTCCCGGGCTCCTGACGCAGGCGCTGCGCACGAGGTTCGGCATCGTGCACCACTTGGGCTTCTATCCGGTGGATGACCTGCTGCGCATCCTCGGGCGGGCGGCTGGCCTCCTCGGCGCCGCCGCGCCATCCGAGGACGCGCTGCTGATGGTCGCGGAGCGCAGCCGGGGCACGCCGCGCGTGGCGCTGCGCCTGCTGCGGCGCGCCCATGACTTCGCGGTGGTGCGCGCCAGGGGCGTGCTCGACCGCGCCGCCGTCGAGGGCGCGCTCGAGCTCGAGGGTGTGGATGCGCTTGGGCTCGATGACCTCGACCGCTCGTACCTGCGTGCGCTCGGCACGACGTACGAGGGCGGTCCCGTCGGCGTGGAGGCGCTCGCCGCGACGCTCGGCGAGGATGCGGGCACGCTCGAGGATGTGGTGGAGCCGTACCTGCTGCAGGCCGGATTCCTTGCGCGCACGCGGCAGGGCCGGCGCATCACGCGTGCGGGTGCGGCGCACATGGGCCTCGTGTGGCGCGAGTCCGAGTCCGACGCCGGCGAGCAGCTGTTCCGCGCGTAGGGCCAGTGCGGCAGCTCAGCGGCACGCGCGGGCAAGGGGGCGCCGAACCCCGCGCCGCATGCCATCAGAACACATCAGGCAGGCCGGTGAGGCCAGGGGTCTGGTCAGGCTGGTTGGGGTCGTACGCGGCCCCGAATCCGCGGCCGCCGACGCTGATGTTCACGAAGAACGTCGCCTGGTCGATGATCTGGTTGTAGGACGCGCCGACCGACATGAGGAAGTCGGGGAAGGTGCGCGTCAGCGTGCCCGAGATCGCACGCATGTTCTTGGCGACGAGGTCGTACTGCGGCGTCACGGCGAGCGTGTACGCCCGCGAGATCTGGTAGTTGGCGCCGAACTGCAGGAGCTCGTCGGCGGGGTAGCGCCCCGAGGGGTCGAAGGTGTTGACGTAGCGGTACTCGGCGTAGACGGTGACGTCAGGCGACTGCCGCACCGACATGCCGAGCGTGCCGCGCCCGAGGTTGTCCAGGCCGAAGCTGTTGATGCTGTTGCCGCGGCTGTCCTGGAACAGGTAGGTGCCGCTGCCGTATGCGGCGACCGCATCGGAGAGCTGCCACTTCAGGTTCACGAAGACATGGTCGCCCCACTGGG
>JBIIIL010000161.1:0-6208 GCA_044234825.1 Phycisphaerales bacterium | reverse complement strand
ATCCTCTCCAGATGCGCGCGGCTGGCGATCTCGGGAACCACGCCGCGGTACGGCGCGTGAAGCTCGTCCTGCGACGCTGCAACGCTCGAGAGCACATGCAGGCGACCGGTCGCGAGCTCCGCGCGCACCAGGGCCGCGGCGGTCTCGTCGCAGCTCGTCTCGATGCCAAGCACAAGGCAACCGGTCACGGCGCTAGGGTAGGCGGACTTACCATCGCACCGATGGAGACCGGACCGCGCGATGAGATCGACCTGCGCCTCGAGCGCGCGGTGCTCGTGAGCGTGATCCTGCCGGAGGACGAGGCCGAGCTGGACGCCGACGATCCGCTTGGCGAGATCCGGGCCCTGGCCGAGACCGCGGGCGTGCGCGTCGTCGGCTCCATGATCCAGAGGCGCGAGCATCCCGACGGGCGCACGTACCTGGGCAAGGGCAAGGTGGGCGAGCTCACTGCCCTCGTGAAGGAGCTCGGCGCCAAGGTCGTCATCTTCGACGCTGACCTGTCGCCGGCGCAGCTTCGCAACGTGGAGCAGGAGACGTGCTGCAAGGTGCTCGACCGCAGCGAGGTGATCCTCGACATCTTCGCGAACCGGGCGGCGACAAGCGCCGCGCGCCTGCAGGTGGAGATCGCCCAGCTCGAGTACACGGCGCCGAGGCTGCGCGCGATGTGGAGCCACCTCGGGCAGGTGACCGGCGGATCGCCTATGGGCGTGGGCACGCGAGGGCCCGGCGAGCAGCAGATCGAGATCGACCGCCGGCTCGTGTCCCGGCGCATCGTCGCGCTGCAGCGCGAGCTCGCCGAAGTGCAGGCGCGCAAGTCCCGTGAGGTGGAGACGCGGTGCGCAGAGCACTTCACCGCGGGGCTCGTCGGGTACACCAATGCGGGCAAGAGCAGCCTGTTCAATGCGCTGACGGCAGGGGGCGCGTTCGCGAACGACCAGCTGTTCGCCACGCTGCACACGCGCACAGAGTCGTGGAACCTCGGCGGCGGCGACTGCGCGATGCTGTCCGACACCGTCGGCTTCATCAGGCGGCTTCCGCATCACCTCGTGGCGAGCTTCCGCGCGACGCTTGAGGAGACCGTGCACGCGCACCTGCTCCTCCTGGTGGTCGACGCGGCCGATCCGCGCGGTCCGCTGCAGCTGGCGACCGTGCGACGCGTGCTCGACGAGATTGGCGCGACGGATCAGCCACGGGTGGTTGTGCTCAACAAGATTGACCGGCTCGCGCAGGCCGGCGCGGGCACGCGCCGCGACCCGGCGCTGGCTGAGGCGCGCCTCGCAGAGTGGCGCGCGCGCGAGCCGGGCGCGATTGCGGTCAGCGCGCTCACGGGCGAGGGACTCGACCGGCTCGCCGCGTTCGCGCGCACCCAGATGCTGGGCGACCTCCGCGAGGTGTCTGTCGCGCTGCCGATGTCCGACGGGCGGGGCATCGACTTCCTGGAAAAGCGCACGGAAGTCAGCGACCGCGCATGGGAGGGCGACCGCGCGGTGCTGCGGGTGCGCGTGGCGCGCCGTCACCTGCTGGCGCTGCTGTCGCGAGGCTCGCGCCCGGTGGTGGACGGGATGCCCGCGCATGATGCGATACGCGCGCTCTGGCCGCCGCCGCCCAAGCCTGAGTCCCGCGGACTGCCGCCGCACGAGCGGCTCGTCGGCGACGCGATGTGACCTGCCGCTAGCGCAGCCGCTGCGGCGCCGCCCCAAACACGCGCTCGCACAGCCCAAGCGCAGCTGCCGGCGGCTCCATTCCGTCGCGCATCCAGCACTGGAACCGTGGCGCCTCGTCAAGGGACATCCAGGCGGCGAGCGCGCTGCCGGGATGCGTCCGCCCTGACCAGAAGCCGTCATGCGCGCGTCCGTGCGCCATGCGCTCGCCCCGATGGGGGAAGCGATCCCACCGCTCGATCGGGGGCCCGAGCAGCGCGTCGGCGAACGCATGGCTGTCATGCGCCGCGCCCGCGACGACGATGACGTTGTGCGCCCGCGGCATGAACTGCACGTAGGCCTTGCGCAGCAGCCTCTCCGCGCCGTCGAGCGCGCCGCGGTCCGGGATGCCCGCGATCACCACAGTCTGCCGGGCGTCGGTTGGCGCCACGAGCCGCGCATGGCCGATCACGCCGCCGTCACGCGCATGGAGGCGCGCCTCGTCGCCAACGCTGCCGCGGTTGAGCAGAAGCAGGGCATCCTGAGCTGCGTGCCGCAGGTCGGCCGCAGACGCACGGGGCCGCCACTCCAAGGCGATCACCACACGTCTGGTCTGCCGTGCGAGGTCCATGAACGCCGCCGGCATGCGCGCACGCCGTGGCGGCGCCTTCGCCGGACTCGATGCGAGATGCTTGACGTGAAGGCACAGCCGGAGGTCGCCGTCCCGGATGTCGACATCGCACGTCCGGCCCGAGGGCGTCGGCGACTCGAATGCGATCGGCAGCCTGAGCCGAGCGACCCGGCGCGCGATGAGCGCCTCGGCAACGCCGCTCGCATGCCTTCGGGGGTCGGGCGACTCGATCGCCAGCCTCATCCGGCGCGCCTGCGCGCCTGCTGCCCGCGCTGCGGCCGGGGACGCCAGCCACCGCAGCAGTGCCGCGGTTCGGCTGTCCTCGCGGTTGCGCCTCAGGTGCCCCATCGACCTCCAGTATGCACGCATATCGGCCGGTGCCGGTCGGCGATTGCTCGGGAATCGCGCATCGCGCCAAAGTGCGCCCGGCATCGCGCCGATCCCTCCTGCACGAGGAGTGTGACGCTGTGTGGATCCCGCTTGATGCAAGGCCGATGAGGATTGGAGAACTCCTGCAGGCACAGGGGCTGCTCACCGCGGAGCAGGTCGATGCCGTGCTGCTGGCGCAGGAGAGCGACTGCAGGCCGTTCGGTGCGCTCTGCGAGGCGATGTTCGGGGTCGATCCGTCGTTCGTGGAGGCCGCGTGGGTCGACCAGTACCGGGCGCTGGCCCGAGGCTTCGACGGCGATCTCGCGAATGTCGATCCGAAGGCTGCGGCGCTCATCGACCGGCGTCAGGCGTGGCAGTTCCGGATCGTGCCGCTGCGGATCGAGGAAGGCACGCTCGTGGCGGCGACCACGGGTCGTCACCTCTCTCGCGCCAGCCGATTCACGGCAGCGGTGCTCGGTCGCCCGGCGCTCTTCGTGATTGTCGAGCCCGATGAGCTGTCGGGAGCGCTCGAGGCGATCTACCCAATCGATGGCCTCAACGAGACGCACGTGCGCGCGCAGCGGATCGCCGTACCTCGGGGACCTGTCCTCTAGCGGCCTGGCGCGTGAACTGCATCGCGGAGTGCGCGCGCCGGATCGGCCGACGCGACGGTGGGGGCCGCCCGCGCGGGACCCGCCGGCGCCAATGGCAACTCGCGGACTTGAACCGCGGACCCTCGCATTTTCAATGCGATGCTCTACCAACTGAGCTAAGTTGCCGTAGGAAGGCGCAGCGATGCGCCTGCCGTCGAATTGGTGAGGGTATGCGCTGCGGGGCTGCTGTCAAGCGCGGTGCAGGGCACTCCAACGCCGGACTCGAGCCTCACAAGCAGGTGTGCCACCAGCCAGCGCGCGAGCGCACGCTGCCCGGAGTAGCACTGCAGGCGCAGCGATCCGCCCTGCGAGCCAGCCTCCGGATCCCGCATCGCCGCTCGCGTGCGCGCGCGCAGGTCGGACCAGAATCGCTCCGTGAACAGGATCGACTCCTCTGCATCAAGCCGCAGGGCGCATGCCTCGCGAAGGCGCCACGTGTTGGCCACCGTCAGGTGGCTCCACGCCTCTGGCAAGTCGCGGCAGCATGCCACGGCGAGCGCGACGTCGGCGGCCCAGCTCGCTGCAGCGCTCTCGGGGATTCCCGCAGGCGAGGCGCGCTCGACATGCTCGATCAGGTCCTGCGCCGTGATGCCGCGGATCCACCGCGAGTGGCCGACCCATGCCTGCCCCAGCTGCGCGAAATAGCCGCGGTGCAGCGCTGATCTCCACTCCGGCTGCGGCGGTGCTGGACGTGAACGTCGCTCGAGTGTCGCGGACTTCCGTGTCATCGTTCTCTCCTCAGTGCCCATCGGCGCGTTCCATGCCGTATGGGTGGCGCGCAGTGTAGGTGCTCACGCTCAGTGCGTCACCGGCCGGCGCGCAAGAAGCCGTGAGTGTCGGTTATGCGCGTGCGCGCTCAGCGCCGGTCGATGCCGATATCCGCGCGAGCGTCCGCGAGCGCGGGAAACTTCGCGCGCCACTGCATCGCCGCATCGGCATCGATATCGGCACTCGCGATTCCCGGACCGCTGCCCGCGTGCGCGATGATGTCCCCGAGGGGGCTGACGATCGCGCTGCCGCCCGAGTAGGCGGCGTTGGGGTCGGTTCCGGTCCTGTTGCAGCCGATCACGAAGGCCTGGTTCTCGATCGCCCGCGCCACGAGCAGCGCATCCCAGTGACGCTGACGGGCGGTCGGCCAGCTTGCGATGCACACGAAGCAGTGCGCGCCGTCGAGGGCGGCGCGCCGCCAAAGTTCCGGGAACCGAAGGTCGTAGCAGACCAGCGGCGCGATGCGCAGTCCGCCGCAGTCCACGGTGAGCGCCATCGTGCCCGCCACGTAGTGCTCACGCTCCCCGGCAGGGCTGAACAGGAATGCCTTGCGGTAGATCGCCACTTCCTCGCCCGAGGGATCGTGCACCACCGCGCAGTTGCTGACGCCGCGGTCATGGCGCACCGCCAGGCCGGAGACCATCCAGATGCCCAGGCTGCGCGCCAGCGCCGATGCCCAACCGCGCGAGTCGTCCTCCGCGGCCACCGTCGAGTTCATCGTGAAGCCGACGTCGCAGAGTTCAGGGAGGACCACCAGCGACCCGCGCGCAGGCGCGCATTCGCGGACGAGGGCCTCGAGGGAGGACCTGTTGGCGGCCTTGCGCTCCCACGCGATGTCTGCCTGTATGGCGAAGGCCTTCACGGTGCGCGCGAGGGGCTGGCGCCCGCCTGCGGTGCAGGCGGGCAGGGGAGGTATGGGAGACCGACGGGGATCGAACCCGCGACAGCCGGGACCACAACCCGGTGCTCTACCAACTGAGCTACGGTCTCCGTAGCGAACCCGAAAGGATAGGGGCATTCTCCGCGGGTCGCAATCGTCGCCGCGGCGTGGGTACGATTGTCGGTCCCCCCATGCGAACGGGGGCGAGTCCCCTGGAGGCCATGGCCATGTCGACCCTCACCGCCGCCCCGTCCGCCCGCCGCGCCGTCCTTGACGGCGTCAGCACCCACCGGAACCTCGCTGTCGCGGTCCTCGTCGAGCACGCGCTTCGCCGCGGCGAGGGTGTGCTTGCCGCCAACGGCGCGCTGGCCTGCGACACTGGCGAGCGCACCGGCCGCAGCCCCAACGACAAGTTCCTCGAGGACACGCCGGGCATCCACGCCAACATCGACTGGGGCAAGGTCAACCAGCCCATGACCCCGGCGCACTTCTCCGCGCTCGAGGCCAAGGTCATGGAGCACATGCGCTCGCGCAAGGACGTGTACCGCTTCGACGGCTACGCGGGCGCGGACCCCGCGTACCGGCTGCGCGTCAGCGTGTTCACCGAGGAGGCGTGGCACGCCCTTTTCGCGCGCACGCTCTTCATCAATGCGGACGGCGCCGACCTCCCGAGCTGGTCGCAGGACTGGACTGTCATCAACGCCTGCAACATGAAGGTCGACAGCCCCGCCGCCTATGGCGCGAAGGGGCCGGTCATCATCGCGCAGAGCCTCGAGCGCAAGCTCGTGCTCATCGTGGGTACGCGGTACGCAGGCGAGATGAAGAAGAGCATCTTCTACGCGATGAACCACGACCTGCCGGACATGGGCGTCTTCCCGATGCACTGCTCCTGCAACGTGGCGCGCGGGAATCCCGAGGACGTGGCCCTCTTCTTCGGCCTCTCCGGGACCGGCAAGACCACGCTCAGCGCCGACCCCAACCGCGACCTCGTGGGCGATGACGAGCACGGCTGGTCGGACATGGGCGTCTTCAACATGGAGGGCGGCTGCTACGCGAAGTGCATCAAGCTCTCGCGCGAGACCGAGCCCGAGATCTGGGACGCGATCCGCTTCGGCAGCGTGCTCGAGAACACCGTGGTCGATCCGCACAGCCGGGTCCCTGACTACGACAGCGCGGCGCGCACCGAGAACACCCGCGTGACCTATCCGGTCTCCTTCATCCGCAACGCGCGCATCCCGAGCATGGCGGGGCAACCCCGCAACGTGAT
>JBIIIL010000160.1:0-6274 GCA_044234825.1 Phycisphaerales bacterium | reverse complement strand
GCCGCAATCGCGCGCGTCGACGCGGAGGCGGCGCAGCTGACGCGCGCGCAGGACGAGCTGCTGCAGCGGCTCGCTGGGGTTGCGGAGCGCGTGGCGCAGGCGAGCGACGGTGCAGCTCTTGATGCGGCGCTTGCGGCCGCTCCCGGCGCGGACGCCCGGGACCTCAACCCGCCGGAACTGGAGGCTGTCCGCGAGAAGCTGAGGGAGCGCGCCGATGCGGTGCGGAACGAGCTGGCCTTTCGCGCGGCGCTCGAGGCCTCCGTCGCGGGCGCGCTAGCCAAGTCGCTTGCGCTTGACCCCGAAGCTGCGGCCGCTGCTGACGCGGCGGCCATCGTGGCCTCCATCGAGACCATGGCCGTGCCCAGCGGCGCTCGCTACGCCCCGCTCGCGGAGTCGAGGACCCAGGCCCTCGATGCGGCGCGCCGAAGGCTTGCGCTGCTTGAGGCCCGCGACAGCGATCGGCAATGGCTTGAGGCGATCGGCGCCGCGGTGCCGTCTGCCGTCAGCGCGCGCGACTTGCAGGAGCTCCTGCGGCGTCTCGAGGAACCGCCTCCCGGGAACTGCGGCCTCGAGTCGGTCTCGGCCCGTGCCGCGCAGATCGCATCTTCGGTCAAGTCGAAGCTGCAGGCACGGCGCGACACGTCGCGGCGCTGGCGAGAGGATCTCGCAGGCGCCGTGGACGTGATGGTTGCGGCCCGGACGCTGGACTCGTACCGCGCAGCTGCGGATCGCGTCGATGCGCTGCTGGCCCTCGGCGCAGGCGATCCATCCTCGTCGGAGGACGCGCAGGCCGAGCGAGCCGCGCGCACATCGCGCCGGGCCACTGCTGCGCGCCTCGTGCGCGAGGACCTTGCTGCGGTGGATCAGGCCGTCACCATGGCCGCAGATCCGCGCCAGCTTCCTCCTGATGTTGCGGCGGCGCTCGCCGCAGACTCGCCACTCGCCGCCGTGGAGGAGGCCCAGGAACCCCTCAAGGCGATCCGTGAGCGGCTGACCGCACGACTTGCGGAGTACGAGGCCTTTGACGGCGCCATGGACCGCGCGCGCCAGGCCATGCGAGCCGGCGACGTCTGCGCTGCCGCCGAGGCAGTCATGGGCGCACGCGCCCGCACCGCCGAGCAGGAATGGCAGCGCACGGACCTTCGTGCATCGATCGGAGAAGGTGCCGTGGAGGTCGTGGAGTCGCTGGTGCTCGGCGGAGGTGCACTTGACCCTGCGAGCGTGGCCCGGCTCGAGCGGGCAGCGGAGTGCGAGGCGCTCGATGCGTGCTCGCCCGAGGCGGTGCGCATGGCACGGAGGGTGCTCAAGGACGTGCGCGCCGAGGCTGATCGCGCGCTGTGGGAAGATTGCCGGCGCACTGCGCTCGCCGCGCTCGAGCGGCGCGATCCGACCACCTACCTCGGCGCGCTCACGCGGTACATCGCCAGCGAGGGCACGATGCGCCACGCCGCGATCGCCGCGCGCGATGCATTCGCGGTGCCCACGGCCCGGGTGGTGGCCTCCGAGTTCGTCTGGGGCGCGAACTCGTGCTCTCCGCGCGATGCCATCGCCGACATCACGGTCACCGTCGATGGCGAGACCTGGTCGGGCCCGATGCCCGCCGGAGAGCCTGGGTCGGTGGCGAGGCTGTCGCAGGAGTGGACCGTGCGCTCCGCATCGGATGCGGTCATCGCATCGGCGAGCGGAGTTGTCCCGTGCGATGAGCCGGAGCCGTTCACCGGACTGCTGGAGATCACGCTCAACGCGCGTCGGTTTGGCTCCGTGCTCGAGATGCGGTGTCCGGCGGTCGGCACCGATGCCGGCGAGCGACCGAGCATGCTCCGCATCAAGGTGGTGCCGTCCGCAGCGTGGCTCTCGGCGCTCACCCTGCCGCCGTGGCGCTCACCCGCCGGCACCGACGCCGGCGATGGCGAGGCCCAACGGCCCGAGATGCCGCCTCGGCCGGAGTCGGATGCGCCCGAAGTCAGCGATCCCGCAGAGCCCAGTCCGGAAGCGGAGCCGCGATAGACGCATCGCCGACGGACAGGCGAGTCGCGTGAAGCGCAGGCTGGTCCGGGCCTCGGCCGGTCACTGCAGGCCCTCCGTAGAGCCCGTCGCCCGCGAGAGGATGACCGAGCGCCGCGAACCCGGCACGGATCTGGTGCCTTCGGCCGGGCCCCACAAGCTCGATCTCCACGAGGTCGAGCCGCCGCAACGTGCGCGATGCCGCATCGCCGCACTGCGCGGATCCCACGATGCGCCACCGGCAGGTGCCTCGCGTGCGCACATCGCCGTCGCGCGCCGCCGTCACCTTGGCAGACCTTGCGTACCGGCTCGTGAAGTGCATCGTCCACTCGCCCTGCTCGCGAAGGCCCGGCGCCACAAGTGCCGTGTACCACTTGCGCAGCGCGATGGGGCCAGTGCCGCCGAAGGCAGCACGCAGCGATGCGCGCTGGTCACCATCGGTCGCCGCAACGAGGCATCCTCCGGTCCACTTGTCGAGGCGGTGCGCGAGGCCGCACTCGTCGAGAGGAGCGCACGCCGCCTCGTGCGCGCGCAGCCACGACTGCACCGTCGGGCCGCCATCGCTGTCGCGCGCATCCACGGTGTGCCATCCCTCAGGCTTGTCGAGGCAGATCCACCGGGCGTCCCGGTGGAGCACTGAGGGAGTTCGCGCACCGGCCTGACCCATCGCGGCACGGTAGCCGAGGCGCCTTCGCCGAGCCCTACAATCGCCCCCATGGCGTACTACTCCAAGCTCGGCTCGCTACCCCCGAAGAGGCACATCCAGTTCCGCCGGCCGGACGGGAAGCTCTACTCCGAGGAGGTCTTCGGCACCGAGGGCTTCGTGGGCCCGACCTCGACGCTCTACCACATCCATCCGCCGACGCAGGTCTTCGGATGGAAGCCGCTCTACTCGGTGGCCACCGAGTACGTCGAGATGGACATCATGAGGATGCGTCACGTGAAGAGCGCAGCCATGAGGCCCAGCGGCGATCCGGTCACGGGCCGCGTCGTGCTGTTCGGCAACTCGGATGTGGAGATGGCCGTGTGCGTGCCCAAGGACCCCATGGGCTACCACTTCAAGAACGGCACCGGCGACGAGTGCATCTTCATCCACCACGGCTCAGGCACCGTCCACACCAGCTTCGGCACGCTGCCGTTCCGGCGCAAGGACTACATCCTGATCCCCAAGGGCGTGACCTACAGGATGTCCTTCGACGCGCCGAAGGCCGGCGAGGAGAGTCCCCGCTTCCTCGTCATCGAGAGCGTCAACGGCTCGCACATCGGGCCGCCGCCGCGGTACGTGTCCAAGCAGACGAGCCAGTTCCTCGAGCACGCGCCCTACTGCGAGCGCGACCTGCGCCTCCCCGAGCTCCCGCTGACCTTCGACGAGCGCGGCGAGTTCGAGGTGCGCATCAAGTCGCGCGGCATGGTGCATGCCTACACGTACACGTACCACCCGCTCGACGTGGTCGGCTGGGATGGCTGCTACTACCCGTACATCTTCAACATCGACGACTTCAGCCCGATCGTCGGCAAGCACCACATGCCGCCGCCGATCCACCAGACCTTCGAGGCGCACAACTTCGTCATCTGCAGCTTCTGCCCGCGGCCGCTGGATTTCCACCCGCAGGCGATCGTGGTGCCGTACAACCACTCGAACCTCGACTCCGACGAGGTGCTGTACTACGTGGAGGGCAACTACAAGGCGCGGCGCGGCATCGAGAGCGCATCGCTCACGCTGCACCCGCAGGGCATCCCGCACGGACCGCACCCGGGCACGGTCGAGGCCTCGATCGGCGCCACGCACACCAACGAGCTCGCCGTGATGTGCGACACGTTCCGTCCGCTCTACCCCACGAAGGCTGCGCTGGCGATCGACGACCAGGCGTACCCGCGCAGCTGGGAGGACGCGCCCGCAGCCCCGAAGGCCCCCGCCTCGGCGAATGCCGCGGACACGTGGTGATGCCGTCGCGCACGCGCGCCAGGCGCACTCCGCAACCATGAAGGGAGCCCGCACCGTCATGATCCTCACGATCTGCTGCGCAGCGGCCGCGCTTGCGGTGACGGTCGCCACGCAGGACGGCGCGACGACCCCCGGCACGGTCACGAAGGCGCCACCGGCGGCCGCACAGCCAGCCGCCCCCGAGGGCTCGAAGCCCAGCGAGCCGCCTCGGGAGCGTCCCGGGTCGAGGCGCGACCCCAAGAGCGGGCTTCCGCTCGAGAAGCTCACGATCGCCGGGCGCACCTTCGACTTCGAGGTTGCGGCAAGCGATGCGGCGATCCAGCGCGGCCTCGGCGGCCGCAACGAGATCGCCGAGGATGGCGGGATGATCTTCGTGTTCCCGTTCCCCAGCAGCCACAGCTTCTGGATGCGCGACTGCCTTGTCGACATCGACATCGCCTTCCTCGACCGCGACGGCGTGGTGGTGGCCGCGTACGAGATGAAGGCCGAGCCGCTGCGCGGCCCGGGCGAAACCGAGGATGCGTACTTTGCGCGGCTTGCCCGCTACCCGAGCGGTCCGCGCGCGCACTTTGCGGTCGAGACCCGTGCAGGCACGAACAAGGCGCTCGGCCTCGCCGTTGGGTCGAAGGTCACCGTCGATCCCACGAGGCTGCTCTCGCTCAGGCGAGACACGCCTGCGGCGCCGCGCAGCTGAGCTGGAACTTCGGGCGGCGCGACGCCGACGCCGGGATGCGCGGGCCCCTCACGCGCAGGGCGCGCTACGAGCGGGCCGGAAGCACCACGCCGCGGCAGTCGCCAAAGTCGATGCGCGGCTTTCCAGGCGAGTCGCACCAGGCGCGCATGACCACCTCGTCGCCATCCTGGAGGAACTTGCGCTCGGTGCCGTCGCCGAGGGTGATCGGCTGGGTGCCGCGCCACGTGCGCTCGAGCAGGCAGCCCCGGCTGTCCGGGGCGGCGCCGCTGATCGTGCCGCTGGCGAGCAGGTCGCCAGGCATCAGGTTGCAACCGCCGGAAGCGTGGTGCGCGACCATCTGCGCGATCGACCAGTACATGTCCGTGAACCGCCCGCGACTGACGACCGTGGGTGCGGCGCCGGCGGCCCGCATGCCCGCGCTGGCGATCGACACCTCGAGCTGCACATCGAGCAGGAAGTCGCCAGCCGCCACGAGGTGCGGGAGCGGCTGCGGGTCGCCATCCGCACGCGCAGGCAACGGCACCCTGTACGGCGCGAGCGCCTCCATCGACACGACCCAGCCCGATACGGTGGTCGCGAAGTTCTTCGCGAGGAACGGACCGAGCGGCTGGTACTCCCACTTCTGCACGTCGCGCGCGCTCCAGTCGTTGACGATCACGAAGCCGTACACGTGCGATGCCGCATGCGAGACTGGGATCGGCACGCCCAGGTCGTTGCCGACGCCGATGACGGCGCCCATCTCGAGCTCGTAGTCCATGAGCCGGCTCGGACCGAAGCTGGGCGGCCCCGAATCCTGCGCCACGGTCTGGCCCATGGGACGGTGCACCGGCGTGCCAGTGGCCACAATCGAGCTCGCCCGCCCGTGGTACCCGATGGGAAGGTGCTTCCAGTTCGGCAGGAGCGGATTGTCGGGCCGGAACATGCTGCCCACATTCGTCGCATGGTGCAGCGATGCGTAGAAGTCCGTGTAGTCGCCGATCCGGCACGGCACGCGCATCGACACTGACCACTCCGGCAGCAGCAGCGCCGCGAGGTCCGGCCGGTCACGCAGGTCGGGGGTCGCCGCGTCGAGCAGTCGCGCCAGTTCGGCCCGCGTCTGCGACCATGCGGCGGGCCCAAGCGCCAGGTGCGCACTCAGGTCGCCGTGCATCAGGCTCTCGCGCACTGCCGGATCCAGGCGCGCAAGCACGCCGCGCTCGCCGCACGCATGCAGGTCGAGGACGCTGTCGCCGACGCGCACGCCGATCCGGCGGCCACGCCCCTCGGCCCCGAAGGATCCGAGCGGAAGGTTCGACAGCCCCCATCCGGAGGCGTCGTCCGCGCGCTCCACGAAACTGCGGCGCGGCGCGCTCATCGGGCCTGCCCCGCTGCAGGCAGCAGCTCCAGGGCGATCAGGTCATCCCATGGCTCCTCGAAGGAGCAGCTGCCGAAGCTGTGCGCAAAGCGCTCCCGGGCCTCGGCGATCTCCCGCGTCACGATCCGTGCGCCCTGCCAGGCGATCGCGTTGTCGCTGATCTCGAGGCTCGACGGATCCTCGTCTTCGATCATGGCCTGCAGGCCCTCGGCATCGAGCTTCCTCGCATGAACCAGGCACGCGCCGGCGAAGAGGCTGAGAAACCCGTACTGGTGGG
>JBIIIL010000159.1:0-6290 GCA_044234825.1 Phycisphaerales bacterium | reverse complement strand
GGCGGTCTACTTCCAGGACACCTCGCCCGCCGAGCAGCGGGAGCACCTCCGTGCGCTGATCGCGGCCCGGGCGTCGGGCCGTTCGCCGGACATGAATTTCCGCAGCGCCGACGGCAGGTCCGTGACGGCGATCAGGACCGAGAGCCGCGCCGGCGTGCTTGCGGAGATCCTCGCGTCGCTGCCGACGGACATGTCGCTGCGGGCCGCGAAGATACACACGTCGACGGACGGCAGCCTCGTGCTCGACACCTTCGAGTTCGGGGACCGCATCGCCTACAACCCCGATGACCCTGCTCAGTCAGCGAAGGCGAAGGAGGCTGCAGGATTCGCGCGCACCCTGCACCCCGACTGGTCCGACGAGTCGCAGCGCGCATTCTTCGCGGGCTGCTCCGCGGACTACGTGCTCACGCTCACGCCATACCGGCTCTGCCACCACCAGGAGCTCTTCCGCCGCGTGAGCGGCTCGGACATGGCGACGATCGAGATCGAAAGCGAGAGCAATCCCGCGTTCTCGCGCATCACGATCGCGGTCGCCAATGCCCGCACCCGCACGATGATGGAGCGCGCCGCGTTCCTGCTCGCGCGCTACGGCATCAGCATCGTGCGCGCGCACCTCGACCTCGTGCAGGACCCGCCGCACGGATCCGTGACCTTCCTCGCCTTCGTGATCCAGCGCGGGGATGGCACGGCGATCCGGCCGGACGACCCGCAGTGGCCGGCGATCCGCCACGACCTGCAGCGGATCAAGTGGGTGGACTGGATCCCGCAGCGCCTCGCGCAGGCGCACAAGGGCCTTTCGCTTGACCGGGCCGAGGCGATCGTCGGCTTCGCGGAGCTGGCGAACCAGGTCCTGGTGCCGGTCAATCCCTACGCCTACACCGTCGGGCGCATTACGGATGTGCTCGAGTCGCAGATTGCGCTCGCGACGCAGGCGGTTGACCTCTTCGTCGAGCGCTTCGACCCGCGCCAGCCCCTCGCGGACGAGCCCTTCGCGAGCCGGCTCGCCGCGCTGCGCACCGAGTGCGAGGCCCGGAGCGCCGACGAGACGACCGCGACCATCTTCCGCACGGTGCTCGACTGCATCGCGGCGGTGCGGCGCACGAACTACCACGTCCCGTCGCGCTGCTCGTTCGCGGTCCGGCTCGATCCGGCCCTGCTGCGCGGGACGACGCGCCCCGAGCTCCCCTTCGGGGTCTTCTTCGTGTCGGGCCGCGGATTCGCGGGCTTCCACGTGCGGTTCAAGGAGATCGCGCGTGGCGGCCTTCGCGTGATCCGGCCGGCCACGCCGCAGCTGTACGACCGCGAGTCCGACAGGCTCTTCGACGAGGTGTACGGACTCGCATGGGCGCAGCAGCTCAAGAACAAGGACATCCCCGAGGGCGGCGCGAAGTGCGCGATCATCGTGGATCCGGGCGCGGAGCCCAACCGCTGCGTCAAGGCGTTCGTGGACGGCATCCTCGACCTGATCACGCCCGAGCCCGCGACCAAGTCGCTGGTGCTCGACCGGCTGGGGTTCCAGGAATTCATCTACCTCGGACCCGACGAGAACATCACGCCGGCGCACATCGAGTGGATCGTGGACCGCGCGGAGCGGCGCGGCTACCCGCTCTTCGCGGCGTTCATGAGCTCCAAGCCGGGGGCAGGCATCAACCACAAGACCTACGGCGTGACGAGCGAGGGCGTGAACGTGTTCCTCGAGGTGGCGCTGCAGGCGCGCGGCATCGACCCGCGCAAGCGCCCGTTCACCGTGAAGATCACGGGCGGCCCGGACGGCGACGTGGCGGGCAACATGATGCGGATCCTCAACCGCGACTACGGCGCGAACGCGCGCATCGTGGGCGTGGCCGACGGCAGCGGCGTCGGCGAGGACCCGCAGGGCCTCGACCATGACGAGCTGCTCCGCCTCTTCCGCGAGGGCCTGCCCATCGCGAAGTTCGATCCGTCGAAGCTCTCGAAGTCGGGCCGGATCGTGCCGGTCGATGCGCCTGAGGGCCCGCAGCTGCGCAACACGATGCACAACCGCATCGCCTCCGATGCATTTGTGCCCTCGGGCGGGCGGCCGGGGACCATCAACGCCCGCAACTGGCGCGACTACCTGCTGCCCGACGGCAAGCCCTCGAGCCCGCTCATCGTGGAGGGCGCGAACCTCTTCCTGACGCCAGAGGCGCGCGAGCACCTCTCGCGCGCGGGCGCGACGATCGTGAAGGACTCGAGCGCCAACAAGTGCGGCGTCATCTGCTCGAGCTACGAGATCGTGGCGAGCATGCTGCTGAGCGAGGAGGAGTTCCTCCGCATCAAGCCGGTCTTCGTCGAGCAGGTGCTCGTGAAGCTCCGCGACTTCGCGCGGCGCGAGGCGATGGTGCTGCTCGGCGAGCGCAAGCGCCACCCGGATGTGCCGCTGCCCGACCTCTGCACCCGGCTGTCGAAGGCGACCAACGCCGCAGCAGACGCGATCAAGGCCTCGATGGAGGACTGGGACGCGAACGACCAGGAGATGGCGGCCATCATGGTGCGCGAGCACGTGCCCCAGATCCTGCTCGAGACCGTGGGCAACCGGATCATGACCGCGCTGCCCCGGCCCTACCTCGAGTGGATGGCCGCCAAGAGCGTCGCCAGCCGGATCGTGTACCGCGAGGGCATCGACTTCTTCGCGTCGATGGAGACCAGCGCCATCGGCGAGGTGGCGCACCGCTACCTCACCGCTGACCGGTCGCTGCGCAGCCTCGTCGCCGAGGTGCGCGCGAGCGGGTTGCCGCACGCGGAGCGCATCGCATCGCTGCTCGAGCGCGCAGGCGCACGGGCGGCCCTCTTCGAGGCCTGATCGCAGGCAGCCCATGCGAGCCCCGCGGCGGCCGCTCGGCCGTCGCGCCGGTCCCTTTCCGCCGCGGCGCATGCCCTTGGCGGGGTAGCCTCCGCGCCATGCAAGCACCTCGCGCCCTGAGTGGCATCGGACGGGTCGGCACTCTGCTGGTGGCCATGATGTGCGCGGCGCCTGCCGCGGCGCTCGTGCCGCAGGACGCGGCGCCCACCGAGATTCCCGCATCCGCAGCCATCGAGGCGGTCACGCTCTACCCAGGCCGCGCGTCCGTCACGCGCGTCGCGCGGCCCGCGCTGAAGCCGGGACTGTGGCTGCTGCGATTCGATGACCTTCCGCCGACGATCCAGCCCGACACGCTCGAGGCGCGCACGAGCTCGGGCCGCGTGCTTGCCGTCGACTTCTCGTCTCGCCCGACGGCGGACCGGTCCGGCACCCCTGAGGCGAAGGCCCTCGATGCGGAGATCAAGGCGCTCGAGGGCAAGCTCGCCCAGACCGAGAGCGCGATCGCCGCGCTCGAGTCCGAGCGCAAGCTGATCGACATGGTCACCCTCCGCACCGGCAATGATGCCACAAAGGACGGCGGCACCGACAAGCTTGACCTCGCGGCACTGGACAAGCAGATGACCTGGGTGCGCGAGCAGCGTTCGCGCGTGGCCACACGCCTGCGCGAGCTCGCGCTCGAGCGCGAGGAGCTCGGACGCCAGCTTGATGCCGCACGCGCCCGCCGCGCGGAGCTTGGTGGCGGTCGGACGACGCAGGGCGCTGATGTGCTGGTCGCGCTGACGGAGGCTGGCACTCCGCAGGTCGAGCTCACCTACCTGGTGCGCAACGCGGGCTGGCAGCCGGTGTACGCGGTACGCGCGATGCCTGCCGCGGGCACGGCATCGGTGGACTACGAGGCACTCATCACGCAGGCCACGGGCGAAAACTGGACCGAGGTGAAGCTGACGCTCTCCACGGCGCAGCCCACGAAGGCCGCGACGCCGCCACCAGTCGACCCGTGGTCTGTGGATGTCTGGACGCCTCTGCCGGTCGCCATGGCTATGGATGCCGGCGGCAGCTCCGGCATGGCCAAGCGCGGAGCGTTCGGCGCGCCTGGCGCGCCGGAAACCGCAGCCTTTGCCGTGCCCGTGGAGTCCGCTGCGGATGCCCGCGCTGCGGAGCTCGCCGAGCGCTTCTCCGCGGACGCATCCGTGGGCGGAGACGGTCCTGCCATGAACTTCTCGATCGTGCGCCCAGTCTCCGCACCGAGCGATGCGGCGGTGCGCACGCGAGCGCGCATCGCGACCGTCGAGGGCCCAGCGACCTTCGTGTACCAGACGCAGCCGCTCGTGACCGAGGGCGCGTTCCTGCGCGGCTCCATCGTCAATGGCAGCGCGTACCAGATGCTGCCTGGCCGAGCCACGATCTTCGTCGGCGCCGACTACATCGGCAGCGCCGACTTCGCGGGCGCCGCGCCCAAGCAGTCCTTCGATGTCTTCTTCGGCACCGATCCCGCGGTCACCGTCAAACGCGAGCTCCTCGGGCGGGACGAGGCCCAGTCCGGCCTCTTCGGCGGTGGCCTCGACACCACCTGGAACTACCGGGGCTCGATCGTCAACGGCACCGGACGCACCATCTCCATCGAGTGGATCGACCGCATGCCGGTCTCCCGCAGCGACAAGATCCAGGTCTCGCTGCCGCAGCCGAGCGCACCGCTGTCCACGAACGCGGCCTACGTCGCGTCGGACAAGCCTCGCGGCATCCTGCGCTGGGACCTCACGGTGCCTCCGTCGGCGGCAGGCGCGCAGCCATTCACGATCGCGTGGAAGGTGCTGCTCAGCCGCTCGAAGGACATCCAGACCACGCCGCTCCCGGAGAACTGAGCCGCTGCCGGCTCACGTCCACCACGGCGTGGGGGCGCTCTCCTCGATCATCGCCTCGCGCAGGAAGTTCACTGCGCGCGAGAATCCCTCGTCGACGCTCATCATCGCGTCCTCGTGCTCGATCGAGAGCGTGTGGTCGTTGCCATAGCGCCGGATCATGCTGATGAAGGGCTTCCAGAACTCGTGGCCGTGCCCATACCCGCACGTGCGGAATGTCCACGATCGGTGGCGCAGGTCGGCGTACGGGCGCGCATCGAGGTAGCCGTTGAGCGGTCCCTCGTGCCGGTCAAGCTCCGTGTCCTTGGCGTGGCAGTGGAAGAGCAGCCCGCGCTCCCCGAGCTCGCGCGCGGCGAGCACCGGATCGATGCCCTGCCAGAAGAGGTGCGAGGGGTCGAGGTTCGCGCCCAGCAGCGGCTTGCCCCGCACGCCGCTGGCCTTCATCGCGCACTCGCTGAGCCTGATGATGGTGTCCGTGTTGTAGACGCAGAATCCGGGATGCGCCTCCCATGCGGTGCGCACGCCGTGCCTGGCGCAGAGCTTCGCCTGCGCGGTCCAGTAGGGCACGAGCACGCGGTCCCACTGGTAGGCGAGGATCTCGCCGAACTCGCTCGGCCACGGGCAGGTGACCCAGTTCGGCATCGTGTCGCGTGCCGATCCGCCCGGGCATCCGGAGAAGGTGATCACGACATCGGTGCCGAGCTTGCGCGCGAGCTTGACCGCGGTCTCGTACTCGGCATGATGCGCGCGCGCGATGCGTCGGTTGGGGTGGACAGGGTTGCCGTGCACCGCGACGGCGCTCAGCTCGAGGTTGTGGTCTCGCAGCAGGCCGCGGATCCGGTCCTGCTCGCGTGCGCTTGCCAGCACCTTGGAGGGGTCGAAGTAGTGCTTCCCGGGGTACGCGCCCACGGGCAGCTCGATCGCGTCGAGCCCGTGATCCGCGCAGAGCGCCACCACGGCCTCAAGGGGTTTCCCGGCAAAGAGGGACGCCATCACGCCAAGCTTCATGGGGAATCTCCTGCGGGCGAAAGGTAGCGGGTTGCGCCGGAGGCCGTATGCAGGAAGAATGCACGCGTGGATCTCCTGATCGCCATCGCGCTGCTGCGCGATCCGCCGCCCGCGGACGTGCCGCCTGCCGCGCCTCCCGCTGCCGCACCGGCCTCGCCGCCTGCAGCGCCTCCCGCTGCTGCACCGGCTTCGCCGCCTGCCGCGGCGCCTCCCGCTGCCGCACCGGCCGCGCCGCCTGCCGCAGCGCCCACGGCGCCCGTGCAGCTGCGCCGAGTGCACATCGTGATCGACCGGCGCACCGAGCGCGGCGGATTCGTGGCGTACGAGGACGAGGACCGCATCGTCATCGTGCGCGACGGGCAGACCCTCGACCTGCGCAAGGACGAGATCCTCGACGTGATCCCGCTGATCGACGTGCCCGAGCCGCTGCCTGCCGTGATCCAGCAGCGCGACGGCGGCCTCTTCAAGGCCACGCTCGTCGAGGATGGATTCGATGCCGTCACCTACAAGGTCGGCTCGGTGAAGGCATCGCTGCCGCGCTCCACCGTCTACCGCGTCCTGCTCGACATCCCCTTCGACGAGAAGTACCGGCGCATGAAGGA
>JBIIIL010000158.1:0-6296 GCA_044234825.1 Phycisphaerales bacterium | reverse complement strand
TGCTGGAGCGCCGGGACGCCGAGGTGTGGGACATCCTGGAGACGGTCATCAAGAACCACCCGGTGCTCCTGAACCGCGCCCCCACCCTGCACCGCATGGGCATCCAGGCCTTCGAGCCGGTGCTCGTCGAGGGCAACGCCATCAAGATCCACCCGCTGGTCTGCACGGGCTACAACGCCGACTTCGACGGCGACCAGATGGCCGTGCACCTGCCGCTGTCGGTCGAGGCGCAGGTGGAGACCCAGGTGCTGATGATGTCCACGCACAACATCTTCAGCCCCGCCAACGGCAACCCGATCGTCAGCCCGTCGCAGGACATCGTGATGGGCGTCTACTTCCTCACGCTCGCGCACCGCGACCTCGCCAAGGACCCGCCGCAGGGCAGGCTCCCGTCCTTCAAGGACGTGCATGAGGCCCTGCTGGCCCACGACATGGGCACGGTCGGCATCCACGACCCGGTGTCCGTCCGCCTGACGCGCTTCAGCGAGATGGTCGGCGGCCAGGGCGACGCCCCCAAGGCGATGCCGGCGTCGCGCCGCATCGTCACCACCGTCGGGCGCATCATCTTCAGCGAGATCCTCCCCGACGGGATGCCGTTCTACAACTGCACCCTCGGCAAGAAGGGCGCCGCGCGCGTCATCGACGACACCTTCGCGCGCAAGGGCAAGGGCGCGACGATCGACCTGCTCGACCGCATGAAGGAGACCGGCTTCAAGGCGTCCACGACGTCCGGCCTGTCCTTCGGCATCACCGACCTGCGCCTGCCGCCGGAGAAGTCCAAGCTCATCTCCGAGACGCAGAAGCGCGTCGACAAGGCGATGCGCAACTACGAGGACGGCAACATCACCGACGACGAGCGCCGCAACCAGGTGCTCGACGCGTGGTCCAAGTGCCGCGACCTGCTCTCCACGAGCCTGATCGAGGCCCTGAAGACGGACCGCCGCGACGCGCTCCCGGGCGTGAAGGGCGACCGCGACGGCCGCTACATCAATCCCGTGTACCTGTTCATGGACTCGGGCGCCCGCGGCAACAAGAACCAGATGCAGCAGCTCTCGGGCATGCGCGGCCTCATGGCCAAGCCCAGCGGCGAGATCATCGAGACCCCCATCATCTCGAACTTCCGCGAAGGCCTGAACGTGCTCGAGTACTTCTCGTCCACGCACGGCGCGCGCAAGGGACTGGCCGACACCGCGCTCAAGACCGCGGACTCGGGCTACCTCACGCGCAAGCTCTGCGACGTGGCGCAGTCGGTGGTCGTCATCGAGGACGACTGCGGCACCCACGACGGCATCGACAAGGTGCCGGTGTACAAGGGCGAGGAGGTCGACGTTCCGCTGCGCGAGATCATCAAGGGGCGAGTCAGCTGCGCCAACATCATCGACCCGCGCACTGACGAGCTCATCGTGGCCCGCAACGAGATCATCACCGTCGAGAAGGCGCAGCGCATCGAGTCGCTCGGCGTCCCGTCCGTGGCCGTGCGCAGCCCCCTCACCTGCCAGACGGCGCGCGGCATCTGCGCGAAGTGCTACGGCATGGACATGTCGACCGGCAAGTCCGTCGAGCAGGGCATGGCGGTCGGCATCATCGCGGCGCAGTCCATCGGCGAGCCGGGCACCCAGCTCACGATGCGCACCTTCCACACCGGCGGCATCGCGTTCAGCGCGACCACCGAGAACCAGTGGAAGGCCGGCCAGCCGGGCACCGTCGAGTACCGGGACTGCGGCGAGGTCACGACCACCGGCGAGAGCGGCGACTCCCGCGTCGTCGCGCTGCGCAAGACCGGCGAGGTGCGCGTGCTCGACCCGAAGGGCCGCGAGCTCGAGAAGTTCAAGGTCCCCTACGGCTCGCTGCTGCTCGCGGCGGCCGGAAGCCAGGTCCGCAAGGGCCAGCCCGTCATCGAGTGGGACACGCACGTGGCCCCGATCCTCGCGGAGAAGAGCGGCGTGGTCCGCTTCCGCGACATCGAGGAGGGCGAGACCGTCCGCGTCGACCGCAAGGGCACGAACGAGGAGCTCATCGTCACCGAGCACAAGGGCGAGAAGCACCCGCGCATCACCATCGAGGACGCCGCGGGCCACGTGCTCGACCTGCACCACCTCCCCGCCCGCGCCCACATCGAGGCGAAGGACGGCGCGCGGATCGAGGCAGGCCAGCGCATCGCGTTCACGCCGAAGGAGGCTGCGCGCTCGGCCGACATCGTCGGCGGTCTCCCGCGCGTCACCGAGATCTTCGAGGCCCGCCAGCCGAAGGACCCTGCGGTCCTCGCGCGCATCCCGGGCCGCGTCGAGCTGCTCCCGAACGAGCGCCGCGGCAAGATGACGATCCGCGTCCACGCCGAAGGCGGAGGCGAGCTCTCCGAGGACCACTACGTGCCTCAGGGCAAGCGGCTCCTCGTGCACACGGGTGACGTGGTCGGCGCCGGCGATCCCCTCACGGAAGGTCCGCTCACGCCGGGCGAGATCCTCGCCATCAAGGGCGAGAACGAGCTGTACCGCTACATGCTGACGGAGATCCAGAACGTGTACCGCGCTCAGGGCGTGCCCATCGCGGACAAGCACATCGAGGTGATCCTGCGGCAGATGCTCAGCAAGGTGCGCGTCACCAACCCCGGCGACACGGACCTGCTGCCCAACGACGTGGTCGAGCGGTTCCACTTCCGAGACACCAACGAGCGCATCGCCAAGATGCTCCGCGTCGAGGATCCGGGCTCCACCACCCTCGTGCGCGGGCAGCTGTACTCGCGCGACGAGATCAAGGAGGCGAACACCCTCGCCGAGAAGGCGGGCAAGGAGATCGCGCGCACCCGAAAGCCGAAGCCTGCCTCAGGCCGCACGCTGCTCCTCGGCATCACCAAGGCGTCGCTGCAGGCGGAGAGCTTCCTCTCGGGCGCCAGCTTCCAGGAGACCACCAAGGTGCTCACCGAGGCGGCGCTCAAGGGCGCCGTGGACAACCTGCTCGGCCTCAAGGAGAACGTCCTCCTCGGCCACCTCATCCCCGCCGGCACCGGCTTCCGTCCGTACAAGGACATGCGCCTGGCCAAGCTTGTGGAGGAGCCATGGGGCACCGAGGAGAGCGACCAGGAGGCGCTGCAGGAAGCTGCCTACCAGGCGGAGGCGCTCGGTGCGGAGCGGGTTGGCGTGGCCACCACCATCAGCGATGCGGGCGGCACCCAGCCTGAGACGTACATCTACGACGCGGGCGAGGGCGGCGTGCCGCCGGAGGGAGACTCCGGTGACGGCGCAGGCGCCGACGGCGAGTAGGCCTCACCTGGGCGACACCCTGTGAGCGGCGCGGCGCGCGAAGACCCCTGGTACCGCGACGGCCTGCGCTTCTCGTGCACCCAGTGCGGCAACTGCTGCACTGGAGGCGAGGGCGCCGTGTGGTTCACCGAGGATGAGGGCCGCGCAATGGCCGAAGACCTCGGGATGCCCCACGAGGAGTTCCTGCGCACCCATGCGCGCACCATCGACGGGCGCCGGTCGCTCAACGAGACGAAGACCCAGCACGGCTTCGACTGCATCTTTCTCGATCGCACGACGCAGCCCGGCAAGGCGCTCTGCCGCGTGTACAGGTCGCGGCCCGTCCAGTGCCGGACGTGGCCATTCTGGGACGAGAACCTCACGAGCCGGCGGGCGTGGGACAGCGCGAAGCGGCGCACCCCCTGCCCAGGCATGGATTCGGGGCCGCTGATCCCCATCGAGCGCATCCGCATCCAGCGGGACCTCGACCGGACCGACAACGCGGACGCGCCGTGGTGAGTGCGCGCGCCGGGGACGGCACGACGTGGGCGACGTGCCGCGTCCAGGCGATGCGCACATGACATCCGATGAGGGCAACGTGCTCGCGTGGTGGCATGCTGCGGCCGAGCCGGTCATCGATCGTGCGATTCGCGACATGCACGAGGAGGTCCACGAGGCCGTGCGCGTGCGACGCCCCCTCTGCCTCGCATCGGGCCGGTGCTGCGCGTTCCGCGAGCACGGGCATCGCCTCTACCTCACCGGGCTCGAGGCGGCCTGGACATGGCGTGACCTTGTCCTCCGGGGCGATCCCCTGCCGGACGCGCGCGCGCGCGCGTCGGCGCAGGAGTCCATGCGCTGCCCGCTGCTGCGAGACGGCCTCTGCGGCGCGCATGCGTCGCGGCCGGCTGGCTGCAGGGTCTACTTCTGCGACCGCGCCGCGCAGGCATGGCAGCCCGATCTGATGGAGCGGATCCACGCCCAGATCCGCAGCATGCATGATGCGCAGGGCATTCCGTACGAGTACTCCGAGTGGATCGGGCTGCTTGGACGCTTCGGCGACGCGTGGGACAAGGGTGTTCTTTCAGCACGGCTGTCCCCATAGACTGCAGGCATGCGGGAGCACAAGATCCGCGCCGACCTCCCCCGTGCCGTCGTCGACGGCTACGCCCTGCCCCTAGGCATCCAGCCGCTTGACCTGCCGGCGCCGGTGCAGGGCTACACCCTCACCTACACCCCGGGCGAGGACGGCGATCCCGACACCTACGCCTTCCACGTGGTCGTGAGCCACGACCGGCTTCGCCCCATCATCCGCGACGCGTTCACGCTGCTTCCGGATGAGGTCGTGCCCATCGTCGAGGTGGGCTCGCGCGACGCCTACCGCTCGCTCGACGTCTACCTCGGTGCGGACGCGGTGCCCGTCGACGAGTTCCTCGCCGCGTGGCGCCACTTCGAGGACGTGATCCTCGAGGACGCCTCGATCGGCGCCGGCGCCAACGCGGAGGACCCCTTCATCGAGGTCTTCGTGGACTCGTGGAAGGGCCTGTGCATCAGCGTGCCGATCGCGATGCGCCGCGAGGTCGAGCGACTGCTCCTGAGGCACGGGCTCCGCGAGGTGCTGGAGACGTGGCCTGATGCGCTCGAGCGATCGACGACGCCGCCGTCGACGCTGCGCGAGGTGCTGCTCATCGAGGACGAGCAGAGCCCTGATCTCGACGAGGTGCTGCTGCAGCTGCGCGAGGAGTGGGCGCTCGAGCTCAACATCGACCCCGACCAGAACGTCGACGACCGCGGTCGCTCCCTCGGCCATGTCCTCTGGACTGCGATCGCGATGGCGGTGCGGGACGGGCGACGCGCCGCAGGCGCGTACGTCACCGTATGGGCGACGGCCTCCAGCCTCACCGAGGTCGAGGAGCTGGTGCAGCGGCACATCGCGGAGCACCACGCCGGCTGGGCCTTCGACGGATTCTTCTCCGTCGACCGCGTGGCCTTTGACGAGCGCCCTGAGGCGCTTGCGGACCTCCCGCCGCGGCGCAGCCGCGCCGAGGTTCACCTCTGCGCGCTTGAGGAATGGTGATGCCGGTCCGCGGCTACTTGACGTCCCGGCCCTCCATCACGTCCGTGATGGGAGGAAGGTCGTGGCCCTTCATCTGCCCGGCGTCGAGCCGGCGGATGTAGTCGCGGTACGCGCGCATCGCCACGGGGCCGAAGATCAGCATGATCGGGATGTTGGCCCACAGCATGACGCCTGTGCCCAGCGCGGTGAACGCGTCAAGCTCCGCGTCCGTCTCGATCAGCCCGGGCCACGTCGACAGGAGGATCGCGACGCAGTAGATCACCTTGTACGCCAGGATCGATCCCTTGCCGAAGAGGAAGCTGCACGCCTGCTCGCCGTAGTAGCTCCACGAGATGATGGTGCTCACCGCGAACAGCCACGACGCCAGCGTCACGATCCACATGCCCAGGCCAGGGATCGCGCGATCGAACGCGTATCCGGCCAGCGACGATCCCGGCAGGTTCAGGTGGATGCCCGTGCCGGCCGCCTCCGGCCGTTCCGCCGACCGGAACGGCTCCCAGGCGATCTCGAGCGCATCGCCCTGTCCGCGCGTCACCTTGCCGAGCACCCTGTGGAGGTCATGCCCGGTCGTGGTCTGCGCACTTGACTTGACGAGCACGAAGAGCCCGTCGTTCTCCCGCCACGCGCTGCTGACGCGCGCCTCCTCGGCGGGCTTGGCCGGCAGCTCCTTCACGGACGGGATCCACGCGCCCGGGATCTCGAGTCCGCCCGCATCGCGCGCCGCCACCATCGTGGGCGCCTCGGCGAAGTTGGCCGCAGGTGCCCGGTTCCATGCGCCGGTGCTGATGACCACGAGCGCCGTGATGGTGCACACGACCAGCGTGTCGATGAATGGCTCCAGGCCTGCGACCACGCCCTCTCGCACAGGCTCGTCCGTCTTCGCCGCCGCATGCGCCATGGGTGCCGAGCCTTGCCCTGCCTCGTTCGAGAAGAGCGCACGCTTCATGCCCCACAGGAAGGCGTAGCCGAAGGTGCCGCCGAGG
>JBIIIL010000021.1:0-18735 GCA_044234825.1 Phycisphaerales bacterium | reverse complement strand
CCATCTCCGGAGGGTCGATGCCGGCCCCCACGCGTCTGGCAAGCGCCCGGAACTCACGTGCGCCCTTGCAGGTGAGGGGCCGGATTCGGTCGTCGGGGAAACGCTGCGCATCCCGGTCGAACGCCTTGGCATGTCGCACGACAAGGAGCCTCATGCGGTCACGGTACCGTCCCCGCCATGACCCGGCGCGTCATTCGCAACGCGAGGCTCCTCACGATGGACGGCCACTCGGAGGCGTGCCGCGGCCGGGACCTCGATGACGTGCGCGCAATCGGGCGCGGATGGATCGGCATCGACGGCACGCGCATCGCGGCCGTCAGCGGCGGGGAGCCCGCCGCGGAGTGGCGGATGGCGCCCTCGCTCGACGCCCGCGGCCGCCTGGCCATGCCCGGATTCGTCGACTGCCACACCCACGCCTGCTGGGCCGGCGAGCGATACGGCGAATGGGCCATGAAGCTTGGCGGCCGACCCTATGCCGACATCCTCGCGGCAGGCGGCGGGATACTGTCCACCGTACGCGCAGTGCGCGCGAGCGCTCGCGACTCGCTCGCAGGCGATCTTGCGCGGCGCCTCGGCGAGATGCTCGCGCTCGGCACCACGACCGCGGAGGTGAAGTCCGGGTACGGGCTCTCGACGGCGCACGAGCTGGCGATGCTCGACGCGATCGCGGATGCCGGGGCGCGCTCGATGATGCGCGTGGTCCCCACGTTCCTCGGCGCGCACGCCATCGATCCAGACATGCCTGACTTCGTGGCGCGCACCGTGCGCGAGACTGTGCCCGCGGTCGCTGCGCGGTGGCCGGGCATCTGCGCCGACCTCTACTGCGAGCGCGGCGCATGGGGGCTCGAGGAGGCGCTCGGCTACGCGCGCGCAGCGCTGGCGACCGGCATGCCGGTGCGGATGCACATCGACCAGTTCACCGACCTTGGCATGGTGCCGCACGCGATCGCGCTCGGCGCGCGCACGTGCGACCATCTTGAGGCGACCTCGGACGACCACCTGCGCGCGCTCGCAGCCAGCCGAACGATGGGTGTGGCGCTGCCGGGCTCGCCCTTCTGCCTCGACGGCCCGTTCATGCGCGCCCGGACATTCGTCGAGGCGGGAGGCGCGATCGCCATCGCCACGAACCGCAATCCGGGCAGCTCGCCCATCGCCTCGATGGCGTTCGTCGTGGCGCTTGCGGTTCGCCGCATGGGGCTCACGTGCGGAGAGGCGCTGCGCGCCGCGACATGGAATGCCGCGTGCGCGCTGGGCCTGCAGGACCGCTGCGGGTGCCTCCGTCCCGGCATGGATGCGGACATCGCGCTCTGGCCGCACCAGGACGAGCGGGCCCTCGCGTATGACGTGGCCGGGCCGCCGCCGGACCTCGTGCTTGCGCGCGGCGCGCTCGCCGCCTGCGCCAGCGACCCGGACGCAAAGTCGCTCGACCTGCGATAATCCCCCGCCGTGCCGACCGCCACCGACATCTCGAACGCCGCGGCCGCGGCTGCCTGCGTCGTCGAGACGCACCGACGTCTCGTGGACATGCTCGCGCCGGGCAGGACCCTCGCCGAGATCGACTCGTTCATCGCGCGCACGCTTGGGGAGCTTGACGCCCCGAGCTGCTTCCTCGGCTACAAGGTGCGCGGGCATCCCCCGTACCCGAGCCACGCATGCCTGAGCGTCAATGAGGTGATCGTGCACGGCACGCACGACATGTCCGCCAAGCCGCTCGAGGAGGGAGACCTCATCTCGATCGACATCGGCGTTCGGCATCGGGGCTGGATCGGCGATGCCGCATGGACCTACGCGATCCGCACCGCCACGCCGCTGGGCGCCAGCATGATGCGCGCGGGGCGCCAGAGCCTCGAGCGCGGGATCGCCGCAATGCAGCCTGGCAGGCCGCTGACCGACTGGGCGCGCGCGGTGCAGCAGTGCGTCGAGCGCGAGCACGGGTTCCACCTGGTGCGCGGCCTCGGCGGGCATGGGTACGGAAAGTCGCTGCACACGGCGCCCTACATCTCGAACACGATGCCCGGGTTCCCCGGGGAGTGGCCCGATGCGCGCACGCTGTTCAAGCCTGGCATGCTGCTGGCTGTCGAGCCCATGCTCGCCGCGACGACGACGGAGATCGAGTCCGTCGGCAGCGCATGGCCGATCTACACGGCGGACCGCTCGCTGAGCGTGCACTACGAGGCTGACGTGCTCATCGAGGAGGGCGGTCCCCTCAACCTGACCGCCGGACTCTTCGAGCTTCCGGATGTGGTGGGATAGCCGATGAGCCCGCCCCCCACCGCGCTCCTGCTCGAGTCGGTGCATCCGTCGGCCGACGCTGCGCTGAGTGCAGCAGGGTTTGCCGTGGAGCGGGTCAAGGGTGCGCTCAGCGGATCGGAACTTCACGCGGCACTCGGGCGGGCGACCGTCGTCGGCATCCGCTCGAAGACCGAGATCCGGGCCGGTGCGCTTGCGGCGGCGCCCGCATCGACTCCCCTTGCGGCCATCGGGTGCTTCTGCATCGGCACCAACCAGGTGGACCTCGCCGCGGCGGAGTCCGCAGGCATTCCGGTCTTCAACTCCCCGTTCTCGAACACGCGCAGCGTCGCGGAGATGACGGTCGCGGAGGTTGTGTGCCTGTTCCGGCGTCTCTTCGAGAAGTCGGCGCAGCTGCACGCGGGCCGCTGGGACAAGACCGCGGCGAGCGCGCATGAGGTGCGCGGGCGCACGCTCGGCATCGTGGGGTACGGCCACATCGGCTCGCAGGTGAGCGTGCTCGCCGAGGCGCTGGGGCTGCGCGTGATCTACTTCGACATCGCGCGCAAGCTGCCGCTTGGCAACGCGCAGGCCAGGCCCAGCCTCGAGGCGCTGCTTCGCGAGTCGGACTGCGTGACGCTGCATGTGCCCGAGACGCCGCAGACAGTCGGCATGATCGGGGCACGCGAGATTGGCATGATGCGCCCCGGCGCGCACCTGATCAACAACGCGCGAGGCAGCGTCGTCGACCTCGGCGCGCTCGCGGAGGCGCTGCGGTCGGGCCGCATTGGAGGCGCGGCACTTGACGTGTTCCCGTCCGAGCCGGCCGGCAACGGCGACGCCTTCTCGTCGCCGGTCGGCGGATGCGCCAACGCGATCCTGACGCCGCACATCGGCGGGAGCACGGAGGAGGCCCAGGAGGCGATTGCGCTCGAGGTCTCCGAGAAGCTCGCGCGCCACTGGCTGCACGGCTCCACGGCGACCAGCGTGAACATGCCGGAGGTGGACCTCCCTGTGCTGCGCGAGGGCCAGCTGCGGATCCTCCATGTGCACCGCAACGTGCCCGGCGTGCTCGGCGCCATGCATGGGCTGCTCGCGAAGGCGCACATCAACATCAACGCGGAGTACCTGCAGTCGAATCCCCGCACGAGCTACGTGATCCTCGACGTGGAGCGGTTCGAGGACCCGGCGCTCCTCGATGCGCTGCAGCGGATGCCCGAGACGATCCGGATGCGCACCATGGCCGGCAGCTCGCCTACGCTGCGCGCATGACGCTTCCGCTCGCATCGACCCTCGCAGCCTCGCTCGCACTCGCCGCCGGAACCGCAGATGGGCCGGGCTACCCCGCCACGCGCGCGGAACCGGCGCAGCAGACCTTCCATGGGGAGCAGATCACCGACGAGTACCGCTGGCTTGAGGCGCTCGAGAGCGCATCGCCGGAGGTCACCGCATGGACCACGGCGCAGAACGACCGCACGCGCGCGACCCTCGATGGCCTCCCGTGCAGAAGCGCCCTCGAGAAGGCCCTCGCGCCGCTGATGACGATCGGCTCGGTTGGCTCGCCTGTGCGCGCCGGCGGTCTCGCGTTCTGGACCGAGCGCGAGGGCACTCAGAACCAGCCGGTGCTCTACGTCGCCGCGGACCCGACGGCCGCGGTCAGCTCCGTGGTGGGCGCACCCGGCGCAGCCGCCGCGCCACCTGCGGGTCCGGACCGAAAGGCCCGCCGCGCGCTCCTGGACGTGAATGCGCTCGACGCCAAGGGACTCACGAGCCTCGACTGGTTCCGCCCCAGCGACGATGGCAGGCTGCTTGCATTCGCGACGAGCGTCTCCGGCAGCGAGATGAGCGAGCTGCACGTGATGGACACCGCGACCGGAGAGTGGCTCGCCGACATGATTCCCGGCAAGGTGTCGCTGTCCGCATGGGCACCCTCCGGCCGGGCGTTCCTCTACAGCGTGCTCGCGGATCCGAAGAACCCCTACTCGCGCGAGGTCCGGTGGCACGAGCTTGGGCGCGATCCGCGCCAGGACCCCGTGCTCTACCGGCAGCGCGAGCCAAGCCGCGTGCCGGGCGCAGCGATGTCGCGCGACGGGCGCTGGATCGTGATCGTGGAGAGCCGCGGCTGGCAGGCGAGCGACATGTGGATCGCGGACATGTCGGCGTGGATGCGCGCGGGCCAGCGCACGGACGGCCTGGCGCTGGTGCCCGTGGCGACCGGCCTTGATGCGCGCTTCAGCCCGGCCGCGATCGTCGGCGACACGATGTACGTGCTCACCACCCTTGATGCCCCCAACGGGAGGCTCCTCGCGATCGACTGCAACAGCCCTGCGCGCGCGGGATGGCGCGAGGTGATCCCGACGCGCGCCGATGCGGTGCTCGGCGGCGTGTCGTATGCCGCGGGCCTCCTCGTGGCGGACTACGAGAAGGACGCCACGAGCCGCATCGAGCGATTCTCGACCGAAGGCACGTCGCTTGGCGAGATCGCGCTGCCCGGCATCGGTACCGCCGGCTTCTCCGCGGAGGAGGACCGAACCGACGGCTTCATCGGCTACACCAGCTTCAACGAGCCGCGCAGCATCTACACCGTGGACTTCCGCTCGGGCAGGACCGCACTCTGGGCTCGGCCCGAGGTGCCGGTGGACCCTGCAAGCGTGACCGTGACCCAGGTCTTCGTGCAGAGCTCCGGCGGCGCGAAGGTGCCGATGTTCCTGGTGCACAAGGCGGGGCTCAAGCCGACCGGCGACGCGCCCACGCTGCTCTACGGCTACGGCGGCTTCAACGTGTCGATGACGCCCGCATTCTCCGCCGTGAACTGGCCCTGGTACGAGGCAGGAGGCGTGTATGCGCTGGCGTGCCTCCGTGGCGGCGGGGAGTACGGGGAGTCCTGGCACCGCGACGGGATGCTCGACCGCAAGCAGAACGTCTTCGACGACCTGTACGCGTGCGCGAAGTGGCTCATCGACAGCCGGTGGACGAGCGCGTCGCGACTTGCGGTCAAGGGCGGCAGCAATGGCGGACTGCTCACGGGCGTGGCGGCGACGCAGCGGCCCGACCTCTTCTGCGCGGCGATCAGCGCCGTGCCGCTGCTCGACATGCTGCGCTACCACGAGTTCCTCATGGCGAAGTTCTGGGTGCCCGAGTACGGGTCGAGCGCAGATGCGGCGCAGTACCGGTGGCTCCGCGCGTACAGCCCGTACCACAACATCAAGCAGGGCACGACGTACCCGGCGATGCTCATCACGGCGGGCGAGAACGACTCGCGCGTGCATCCGCTGCACGCGCGCAAGATGGCCGCGCGCATGCAGGCGCTCGCGGCCAACGATCCCGCACGCGATCCGATCCTGCTGTGGGTCGACCGCGACTCTGGCCATGGCCAGGGCAAGCCGCTGGCGCTGCGCATCCGCGACGAGGCCGACCAGTGGGCGTTCCTGATGTGGCAGACCGGAATGTGCAAGTGAGTGCGACGCCGCACGCGCGATGAGCGCGGCCGGGCGCGCCGCGGGCATCTCGTGCCCGGTTGGCCTCAGGCGACAATCTCGAGCTTGGCGTGCTCGAGGATCAGCGTGCGCACGCCCGCATGCCGGAACGCGATGCGCGCGCGCGTAGCGCTGCCGTAGCGCTCGACGGCCTGCACCGTGCCGATGCCGAACTGCGCGTGCCGCACCACGGTGCCGGTCGCGATGCCGGCCGACCGTGCGCCGCCGGGAGCTCCGCCGGGCGCAGACCGGCCGGAGACCTTGCGAAGGTCGCGGCGCGGCCGCGGCGACCCGTCCGCGAAGAACGCATCCTCATCGGCCTCCACGTGCGTGTCATCCGGCGGGATCTCATCCGCAGCGTCGCCTCCGGCGCCGCCGTCCGAATCCTGGTGTGCCGCGGGCTGGCGTGCCCAGCCCCACCCTCCGCTCCACTCGCCCGACTCGCGCGCCGCGGATCGCCATCCGCCGCCGTGACCCTGGCCGCCACCGCGCCAGCCGCCCTCGCCGCGCACCGGCCCAAGCGACGCGCCCGGCGCCGCGTCCCGGCGGTCGACGCTCTCCTCGGGCAGCTCGCGCAGGAACCCGCTCTCGATGGTGCTCATGCGCACGCCCCGCTGCGCGCGCGTCGCCGCGCTCGTGATGAGCAGGTGCCGCTCGGCGCGAGTGATGCCTACGAAGAGGAGGCGGCGCTCCTCCTCGATGCCGTTGCCCGAACCCTCGCCGATGCTGCGCGCGTGGGGAAGCAGCCCCTCCTCGAGCCCGGCGATCGCCACGAACGGAAACTCAAGGCCCTTGGCCGCATGCAGCGTCATGAGCGTCACGGCCCCGCGAAGCGGATCGACCGCATCCGCGTCCGCGACAAGCGTCACGCGCTCGAGGAACCCGCGCAGCGCGTCGCCGAGCGTGGCGGGCGGCGCGCCAGGCTCCGCCTCGGGGAGCTCGAACTCGGCTGCCGCGTTCGCGACCTCACGCACGTTCGCGACGCGGTCCTGCGCATCCTGGTCGTCGCCGGCGATCTCCTGCGCCGCGCGCTCCATCCCCGCCTCCTCGAGCAGGCGCGCGACGAAGGGGCCGAGGTTGCCCGCGGGCTCGGCCGCGAGCTCCTCGCGGTAGCGCCCGAGCATCGCGGCGAATGCGGCCATCGCGTCGGCGGTGCGCGCCGCGACGCCCGCCGCGCGCGCGTCGGCGCACGCCTCCGACAGCGTGACGCCGCGGCGCATCGCAAGGGACTCGGCCTTCTCAACGCTCTTCTCGCCGATGCCCCGCGCCGGCACGTTGATCACTCGACGCAGCGACAGGTCGTCGCGCGGGTTCGCGACGGCGCGCAGGTACGCGAGCGCATCCTTGACCTCGCGCCGCTCGTAGAAGGCCGTGCCGCGCGCGATCACGTACGGGATGCCGCGCCGGCGCAGCGCGTCCTCGATCGCGCGGCTGAGCGCATTCATCCTGTAGAGGACCGCCATGCCGCTCCACACGACTCCTGCGTCGCCCGCCTCCTGGAGGGCGTCGGCGATCACCTGAGCCTCGTGCATCTCGTCGATGCAGCGGACCACGCGCGGCCGGGCACCCTCGCCCAGCCGCGTCGAGAGGTCCTTGTGGCGCCGCGCCGCGTTGCGGCGGATGAGCCTGTCGGCCACGTTGACGATGTGCGCGGTGGAGCGGAAGTTCTCGCCGAGCGGGATCACGGTCGCGCCGTCGAAGCGCTCCTCGAACTCGAGGATGTTTGCGATGTCCGCGCCGCGCCATCCGTAGATCGACTGGTCAGGGTCGCCCACGACGCAGATGTTGCGGTGCGCGCTCGCGATCGCGTGCGCCACCATGAACTGCGCGTGGTTGGTGTCCTGGTACTCGTCGACGAGCACGTGCTGGAAGCGCTGCTGCACCTCGCCCCGCACGGAGGCATCGTCGCGGAGCATGCGTGCAGCCCGCAGCAGCAGGTCGTCGAAGTCGAGCGCCGACTGCCGCTGCAGCAGCGCCTCGTAGGCGCGGTAGATGCGCGCATCGGAGCGGCCCTGGAAGTCCGCGGCCTCCTGCGCGAACTCGTCGGCGGTGAGCAGGCGGTTCTTCGCCGCGCTGATGCGCGACGACAGCACGGCTGCGGGGAACGACTTGCGGTCGAGACCGAGCTCCTCGATGGCGCGCTTGAGCAGCGCATGGGCGTCATCGGAGTCGATGATGCTGAAGGACGCATCGAGCGGAGCGCCGAGTCCCGCGGCAGCGCTCGCGGACCCGTACCGGCGCAGCAGGCCCGCGCAGAACGAGTGGAAGGTCCCGACGACGAGCCCTCGGCGCCCTGGCACATCCTCGCTCACGAGCGCATCGACCCGCTCGCGCATCTCGCCTGCGGCCTTGTTCGTGAAGGTCAGCGCAAGGATGCGCCAGGCCGGAACCCCAGACGCAATCAGGAAGGCGATGCGCCGCGTGATCACGCGCGTCTTGCCCGACCCCGGTCCCGCGAGCACGAGCATGGGTCCGCCCGGGTGGGTCACGGCCTGTGCCTGAGGCTCTGTGAGGTCCGCCACGAGGGCGGTCTGGGGCGCGTCCTGCGTCACGTCGCGCCGAGTCTAGGGAGAGCGTCGTGCCCCACCCCCGACAGGATTCGACAAGGCGTGCACCGCACCGCCAAACCTCTCCACATCGGTCCGGAGAGCGCAAATCCTGAAAATGTCTCGGGTTACGTGCATGTCTAGCGGAATCGTTCAAAAATCAACAGATTGTGGTGGCTACCTCCTTGCCACCACAACATGTTGGGGTAGAGTGGCGAAATCGAGCTGGACGGTTGTGGGCCACTTGCTCGATGCGTCGGACTCGAATGCACGCAGGTCGGTCACGGAGAAAACGGCGACATTGCCGTGATCCTGTGTCAGTCACGCGTGCGGAGATCCGGCGGCGCCAGGGATGGGTTTGCGGTGCGGATCGGACCGCCTGCAACCCCCAAACCTGGGTGAACGAGGCAGTTTCGAGGACTCCCGGCCACACACGGGACCCTTGGAGAGGAAGCGCTGAACCGACCATGGGAATCCTCTGCGACACCCAGATCCGGGAGCACGTCAGCATCGAGCCGTTCGAGGAGTGCAGCAAGCGGCACGGCACCATCTCGTATGGGGTGTCGAGCTACGGCTACGACGTGCGGGTCGGCACGCGCTTCAAGATCTTCACCAACGCCACGTCGGGTGGCGTCGCGATCGTCGACCCAAAGCGCTTCACGAACGACCTCTTCATCACGATCGACACGGCCGAGACGGGGCGCGACCACGTGATCATCCCGCCGAACTCGTTTGCCCTGGCCGAGACCGTAGAGGTCTTTGACGTGCCGCGCGACACGCTGGCCATCTGCGTCGGCAAGTCGACGTACGCGCGCTGCGGCATCATCGTCAACGTCACGCCGCTCGAGCCTGAGTGGCGCGGCAAGGTCACCATCGAGATCTCCAACACGACGCCCCTGCCGGCCAAGATCTACGCCAACGAGGGCATCGCCCAGATGCTCTTCATCCGGGCCGACCGGGTCTGCGCGCGCAGCTACGCGGACAAGGGCGGCAAGTACCAGGATCAGGACGGTCTCACCCTGCCGAAGGTGGACGGCCTCGCGTCGGAGTGAACCTCCGCGCGCCCGCCTCGGCATTTCCAAACCAGCAGTCACGGACACGACGCAAATCCCCAAGCTCCAGGACGACACGCCATGAAGATCAACCGACGCTTCACCCGACCCAACACCGACGTCTACTCGACCATCGACTGGTCGACCCGCACCAGCAAGATCACCAATGCCGATGGCTCGGTGGTCTTCGCCATGGATGACGCGGAGGTGCCGCGCGAGTGGAGCCAGCTCGCCACGGACATCGTGGTCAGCAAGTACTTCCGCAAGGCAGGCGTCCCGCAGCACGACGCGCACGGCCACGTGGTGCGCAATGCCGACGGCACGGCGGTGCTGGGCCCCGAGCGCTCGGTGCGGCAGGTCGTGCACCGCCTTGCGGGATGCTGGCGCCACTGGGGCGAGTCGCACGGCTACTTCGACACCGCGGAGGACGCGCAGGCCTTCTACGACGAGCTCGCGCACATGCTGCTTCGCCAGGTGGCTGCGCCCAACAGCCCGCAGTGGTTCAACACCGGCCTGAACTGGGCCTACGGCATCAACGGCCCTGCGCAGGGCCACTGGATCGCCGACCACACCACCGGTGCCGTGTCGCTCGCCACCGACTCCTACACGCACCCCCAGCCGCATGCGTGCTTCATCCAGTCGGTCTCCGACGACCTCGTCAACGAGGGCGGCATCATGGACCTGTGGGTGCGCGAGGCGCGCCTCTTCAAGTACGGCTCCGGCACGGGCACGAACTTCTCCGGCCTGCGCGGCGAGAACGAGAAGCTCTCGGGCGGCGGCCGCAGCTCGGGCCTCATGAGCTTCCTCAAGATCGGCGACCGTGCCGCGGGCGCGATCAAGTCGGGCGGCACCACCCGCCGCGCCGCGAAGATGGTGTGCCTCGACGTGGACCACCCCGACGTCGAGGCCTTCATCAACTGGAAGGTGCGCGAGGAGATCAAGGTCGCAGCGCTGGTCGAGGGCATGAAGCACCTCACGGCCCAGCAGAGGGAGGTGGCGCAGGCGCTCGGCCTGTCGCTCGACTACGACTTCAACGGAGAGTCCTACACCGTCAGCGGCCAGAACTCGAACAACTCCATCCGGCTCACCGATGACTTCATGGATGCGGTCGACAGCGACGGCGAGTGGACGCTCCGCCGCCGCACGGATGGCCGGCCATCGAAGACGCTGAAGGCGCGCGAGCTCTGGCGCCAGGTCAACGAGGCCGCGTGGCACTGCGCGGATCCTGGCGTCCAGTACGACACCACCATCAACGCGTGGCACACGTGCCCGTCCGCGGGCCGCATCAACGCCAGCAACCCGTGCAGCGAGTACATGTTCCTCGACAACACGGCGTGCAACCTCGCGTCGATCAACCTGCTCAAGTTCTACGACCCGGACACGCGCGCCTTCGACATCGCGGGCTTCGAGCACGCCATCCACCTCTGGACGGTCGTGCTCGAGATCTCGGTGCTCATGGCGGCGTTCCCCTCGCGCGAGATCGCGGAGCTCTCGTGGCGCTACCGCACGCTCGGCCTCGGCTACGCCAACCTGGGCGCGATGCTCATGCAGGCGGGCATCCCGTACGACAGCGACGAGGGCCGCGCGGTGTGCGGCGCCATCTCGGCGGTGCTCACCGGCCGCTCGTACGCGACGAGCGCGCTGCTCGCCGCAGAGCACGGCGCGTTCGCAGGCTTCGCCGACAACCGCGAGCACATGCTGCGGGTCATCCGCAACCACCGCCGCGCCGCGCATGGCGTGGCCCGCGACACCTCCGAGTGGGAGTCGCTGCGCATCCGGCCCGTGCCGATCGACCACGGGATCTTCCGTGCGGGCCGCGTGCACATGGCCAACTCCGGCGCGCTGCTCGACGCGGCGGTCGGAGCGTGGGACCAGGCCCTCCTGCTTGGCGAGGAGTTCGGGTACCGCAATGCGCAGGTCACGGTCATCGCGCCCACCGGCACGATCGGCCTCCTGATGGACTGCGACACCACCGGCGTGGAGCCGGACTTCGCGCTCACCAAGTTCAAGAAGCTCGCGGGAGGCGGCTACTTCAAGATCGCCAACCAGTCGCTGCGGCCCGCGCTCAAGGCGCTTGGCTACTCGCCCCGGGAGGTGGACGACATCCTCACCCACGTGATGGGCCGCATGAGCCTCGACGTGGCGGTTCCGGGCCGCGACGGCACCGCCGGCGACGGCGCGCACGGCACGCTCCGCGAGTTCCTCGTGTCCAAGGGCTACACGGGCGAGGAGCTGGTCTCGGTCGAGAACATGCTGCCGACCGTGTTCGAGGTGGCATTCGCCTTCTCGGCGTGGAGCATGCCCGAGCGCGTGCTCAGCGCGGCGGGCGTCGATCCCGCCGCAGCGCGCGATGACCGCGCGTTCAACGGCCTCCGTGCGCTGGGCCTGACGCGCGCGCAGATCGCGACCCTCAACCGGGTCATCTGCGGCACGCAGACCGTCGAGGGCGCACCGCACCTCAAGGACGAGCACCTGCCGGTCTTCGACTGCGCAAACCGCTGCGGCCCGACCGGCACGCGGTTCATCCGTCCCGATGGGCACATCCACATGATGGCGGCCGCGCAGCCGTTCATCTCCGGGGCGATCTCGAAGACCATCAACTTGCCCAACGACGCCGACGTGAGCGAGATCGGCCGCTGCTACCACCTCAGCTGGGAGCTCGGCCTCAAGGCCAATGCGCTCTACCGCGACGGCTGCAAGCTCAGCCAGCCCCTGTCGACCAAGTCGGACGCCGCGGACCACGCGGAGCCCGAGGACAGCGAGGGCCTCGAGACGGCGGGCGCAGAGGACTCTGCGGACCGCGTCGTGGTCGAGCGAGTCGTGGAGCGAGTCGTGGAGCGAGTCATCGAGCGGCCGATGCGCCGCCGGCTCTCCGACACCCGCACGTCGGTCACCCACAAGTTCAACGTCAGCGGCCATGAGGGCTACCTGATCGTCGGCCTGTACGACGACGGCTCGCCCGGCGAGCTCTTCATCACGATGGCGAAGGAGGGCTCGACGATCGGCGGCCTGATGGACTCGCTCGGCACCGCGATCTCGGTGGCGCTCCAGTACGGCGTGCCGCTGGAGAGCCTCGTGCGCAAGTTCGCGCACCAGCGCTTCGAGCCGATGGGCATGACCACGAACAACGACATCCCCTTCGCCAAGAGCCTCGTGGACTACATCTTCCGCTGGCTCGGCATGCAGTTCATCAGGGGCTACCGCGAGGCGAATGCGCCCGCGCGCGCCACCGGACTCGCCACGGATGGCGGGACCGGTTCCACCCACACCGTCAAGGAGGACAGCACATGGTCGAGCCGAGGCATCAGCGGAACGGCGGCGGGCGGATCATCGCGGATCGCATCCGACGCGAGTGGTCAGATGTCCCGGGTCTCGGAGGATTCCGATGGCAGCCCCTCCGCGGGGAGGACAGGCGCGACCCCCAGTTCCTGGATCAAGGACCGCATCACCACCACAGCCGCCACGGTGGTGACCTCGTCGACCCAGATGGAGGTGCAGGAAGTGGTGGTCGAGCACTCTGGCGGCTCGGCGCTCGATCAGCAGAATGCGCAGCTCATGGGTGACGCGCCCGCCTGCGACACCTGCGGATCGATCACCGTGCGCAACGGCACCTGCTACCGGTGCGTCAACTGCGGCAACAGCATGGGCTGCAGCTGATTCAAGCAATCTCGGGCACGCCGATGCGCCACCCGCAGCGGCGTGACCCGACCTGACACGCGATGGGCGGATCAGTTCGCCCGAAAGGAGCACGACAGGTCGGCGAGTGAATGGATGCTCATCTGCCCGGTCGGATACCCATGGAATCGGTGTACTCCGACCCCCTGCACCAACGGACGGGGAGTCCCGGCCATGCAGGGGACCGATCCCACGGCGAATCCCGCCCATCGCGCTGCCCACAACCGGGGTCCAGGACGGACCCCGCTTCCTCCGCGCCCCCTCGTCAGGCACTGATGCCTGGCGAGGGGGTTTTTGATTCCACGCGCCCGCGTGGCGCCTGCGCGAGAGTGTCAGGATTCGCAGGGTCGCCCCACTAGCATCACGTGCATGTCCGGCGCGGTCCCGCAGCCTGCAACGCCACCGGAGCGCTCCGTGACCGTGGACCAGCCCCGAGGCGTCGACCGTCACGCGCCCCCGTCGATCGTCGGATACGAGATCGATTCCCTGCTCGGCACCGGCGGATGCGGCACGGTCTGGCTCGCCCGCGAATCGGGAGCGCTGCACCGCACCGTCGCGGTGAAGGTCCTGCGCCCCGACATCGGGTCGCCACGGCTGCTCGCCCGGTTTCACGCGGAGCGGCAGATCCTCGCAGCGCTCGACCACCCGGGCATCGTGCGTGTCCATGCCGCAGGGATCGACGAGCACGGACGTCCATGGTTCGCGATGCCGTTTGTCGACGGCAAGCCCCTCACCGAGGCGGCGGACGAGATGGCGCTGCCTGTGGCCGAGCGGGTCGCGCTGCTTGACAGGGTGGCCGGCGCCATCGAGCACGCGCACCAGCGGGGCATCATCCACCGCGATCTCAAGCCCCAGAATGTGCTGCTTCCGCCCGCAGACGGCGCGTCCGGTCTCCAGCCCAGGATCATCGACTTCGGCGTGGCCAAGGCCGTGTTCGGATCAGCGACGCCAATCCTCTCGGAGACGATGCTCGGCCAGCGCATCGGCACGCCCGGCTACATGAGCCCGGAGCAGTTCGCGGGTCGGCCCGTCGACACGCGAGCGGACGTGTGGTCGCTGGGCGTGCTCCTCCACGAACTGCTGACCGGCTGCCGGCCCGAGCAGCATGACTGCGAATCGGCGGATGTCTGGGCGGGCGACGTGTCGCCACGGCGCGGATTCAGGCGCGCCTCGGAGGCCGCGCGGTCGCACGCGCCAGGCCGCCGCATCGATTTGGACCTTGACGCGATTGTGGATCGCTGCCTGCAGGAGGACCGCGAGGCGCGCTACGCGAGCGTGTCGCAGCTGCGCGATGACCTGGCCCGATGGGCCAGGGGCGAGCCGGTGTCCGCGCGGATGCATGCGCCGCTGCATGAGGTGCGGCTCTTCCTGCGCCGCAACCGCCCCACGGCCATAGCCGTCGCCGCGGCCTTCGCAGTCACCTGCGGGCTCGCCCTCTTCGCGCTGCGCTCGGCGGACGAGGCCCGTGCCCAAGCGCTGATGGCCGAGCGCGCGCTCGCCCGCGCTCGCCTGAGCGAGGAGTTCACCAGCAAGTTCCTCGTGGGCAATGCAGGGATCAATCCGGCCCAGCGCGATGCGACGCTTCTCATGCGCGTGCTCCGGTCCCTCGAGCCCGGCGGCGGCGAGCCAGATCCCGGCGGTCCGCTTGCGGCGGCGACCCGCCATGCGTTCCTCGGCCACGGCTACGCAGTGCTGCGTGAGTGGCAGGCCGCGGAACCGCACCTGTCGGTGGCGTTCGCGATCCTCGACGCGGAGCTGCCGGCGGGAAGCGAGCGCACCATCGATGTCCTCATCGACGTGCTCCGTCCCCGCAACATCACGTTTGCCCCGGAGTCCATCGAGCATGCGCTCCGTCACCTGGCGGCTGCGGCCCGATCCTCCGACGTGCCGGCGGACAAGCTGAAGCAGCTCGAGTGGCACGTGATGCTGGCGCGCCCCACCACCATCGAAGATCCCGCGGTGCGCGCCTCCGCCATCGAGGCGCTTCGCGCACGCCTGGCGCAGATCCGGCTTGAGCGCCCCCTGGCGGACTCCACGATGACGGCCGCATCTGACGCGATCCTGCGCTGCGCATGGTCAGGGTTCCCGGAGCTCGGTCGCGCCGACGTGCAGTCGATCCTCGAGGACCTCGAGCGAACATCGCACGGCACCAGCCCTGGACTGCTGGTCGCCCTCAGCGCAGGGTGCTACGCCTCGGGACTGGCCGGCGACCAGCAGCTGTGCATCGACATCTTCGAGCGCTTCGGCGAACGGTTCGTCGAGATTCTCGGTCGCGGCCACAGGTCGACCTTCGACATCCACAACAATGCGGGATTCGGGCTCGCCGCGCTTGGGCGCGAGCACGAGGCCATCCAGGTGCTGCAGCGGGTGCTCCCGTGGACCGTGCTCGAGTACGGGGACAGCAGCCCGCACGCCGACCTCGTGCGCAACAACATCCGATACGCGGAATCCCGCCTCGCTGCCCGCGGTGCAGCGGAGTAACCTTCCGCCATGGCGCTCGAGAGCAGACTGCGACCGAGGAACCTCTGGTTCACCGTGATGTACGGGGTGCTGTGCCTGGGCCTTGGGGTGTGGGGCGCCTACGACTACTGGGAGCGCATTCCCCGTCAGGAGGCGGAGTTCGAGGAGTACCAGTCCGCCACCGAGCGCATGAAGCGCTACACCGACCTGAGCGTGCCTGGTGCGCCTCCGCTCTCGGCGGAGCAGCAGACTGACTACCAGCGCGCGAGGGAAGTCGTGGACAAGTACGCCTCGGGCGCTCCGGCGCGCGTGGCGGTGTACGACCGTCCGCTGCAGCTCTGGGTCTACGTGGTGGGATGCGGGATCCTCGGCACCGGCTGGTGCGCACTGGTCCTCATGCGTGACGTCCCTCGACGCTTCAGGCTCGACGACGATGGAACGCTGCATGCGGGCGCGCGGCGTATCGCCAGCGACGACGTGACCGGCATCGACATGTCACGCTGGATGGCCAAGTCCATCGCCACGCTCCAGGTGCGCAGCGGACCTCCTCTCGTCCTCGACGACTACAAGTTCGGGGGCATGCACCTGATCGTGGGCACCTACGCGCGTCGCTTCGACCCGCAGCGCTGGAACGCCGACGCCACGCTCATCAAGCGCAGCAAGGACGAAGGCGCTGGGGGTCCGCCGGACACAGCCGCCGCGTAGGGCACGTCCATCGCGCCGGATACCTCCATCATGCAGGACGCGGCCCCATCCGCGCCGGAGGGCGCAGCGGCCGGCCGGTCGGTCGCTTGGAAAGTCGCGAGTGACCGCTGCCCCTCCGCGTGATGGCTCGGGCGGGATGAAGTACGCTTCCTCCCCCGATGACCCGCACCCTCAACGATCCAACCACGTCGATCGAGAAGCGAGACCGCTGCGCCGACCTGCCGCACAGGCCCCGCGTCCTGCTCGGCAAGATCGGCCTTGACGGCCACGATCGGGGGGTCAAGCTGATCGCACGTGTGCTGAGGGATAGCGGCGTCCACGTGATCTACTCGGGTCTCTGGCAGACCCCCCGCAGCCTCGCGATCGGCGCCCGCGACGAGGATGTCGACTGCATCGCCTGCTCGATGATGAGCAACTCGCACCTGGTGCTGGTGCCCAAGCTGCTCGAGGAGTGCAAGGCCGTCGGTCGGCCGGACGTGCCGGTGAACGTCGGCGGCATCATCCCGCAGGAGGACGTCAGGACGCTCCTCGATGCGGGAGTCGCGCGCGTCTACCACACCGGCACGGGCATGGAGGACATCGTCGAAAGCGTGCGCAGCTCGGTGAAGCCCTATGTGCCGCGCACCTCGGGACCCGCAGAGGCGGTCCTGGCGCGGCAGATCTCGCTCGCGCAGGCGGGCGCGCTGCCAGCGGGCGCCGCACGCAAGCGCCCTGCGCGCGTGATCGGCCTGACCGGCGCACCCGGCGCCGGGAAGAGCACGCTGGTGGCGGCGCTGTGCGGAGAGGCGGTGCGGCGCGGCACCCGCATCGCGGTCATCGCATTCGACCCGATGAGCCCCATCACGGGCGGCGCCCTGCTTGGCGACCGCCTCCGCGTCGACTTCAACGCGGTGGACGACAAGGTCTTCTACCGCTCGCTTGCCATCGTGGGCGAGGACTACACCGCGCTGCCGACCATCGCGGAGCTCGTCGGCGCCGCGGGCTTCGAGACGCTGATCATAGAGACCGTCGGCGCCGGGCAGAACGACGTCGCCATCCGGCACCACGTCGACCGCACCGCGGTCGTGACCGTCCCTGGCATGGGCGATGCCGTGCAGATGGACAAGGCAGGCATCCTCGAGATCGCCGACCTCTTCGTGGCCAACAAGGCTGACCATGCCGGCGAGTCCAAGCACGTGCGGGAACTGCTCGATGTGGCGGGCGGCCGTCCCATCTTCGAGACCGTCGCCACCGAGGGCAAGGGCATCGTCGAGCTGTACGAGGCCCTCATGTCGTGAAGGCCCGGGCGCACGCACCCACACACGCAACACCATGTCATCCATGAGCCACGTCAACCTTCCCCGCAACACCAACCAGGCGCTCGGCATCGGGCAGTACGCCATCGACTTCATGCGCAGCGGAGAGCCCTCCGCCGCGGTGCTGGACCGCACGACGCTCTTCCACACCGACGCGGTGATCTGCGGGCTCTCGGCTCTGGCGCTCGGCACGAACGCGCCCACGCTGCTGCGCGATGAGGCGCTCCGGTACCGCGACCGCGATGGGGCCACCGTCTTCGGCAGCGGACGGCGCGTCGCGCCCGAGAAGGCCGTCGTCGCCAACAGCGCGGCCGTGCGCGAGTGGGACTCCAACGGCACGAACTTCGGCTACAACCCCGCCCTCGGCCACACCGCGGGCGAGTTCGGGCACAACGACTTCTACCCCGTTGCGATCGCGGCGGCGCAGGTCGGAGGGCTCGGCGGCGCCGAGGCGCTGCGCGGCATGGTGTGCATCGACGAGATCCGCGGCCGGCTGGCCGAGGTCTTCAGCCTCAAGACCTACAAGATCGACCACGTGGTGCACGGCGCCATCGGCAGCGCCGCCGTGTACGGCGCCATGCTCGGCGCCAGCGCCGAGCAGATCGAGAGCGCCATCGGCATGGTCGTCGCGCACCACATCCCCTGGCGCGCGATCCGCGCGGGCAAGCAGCTCTCCGACTCCAAGGGCGCGAGCGCCGCGATCAGCGCAGAGGCTGCCGTTGTCGCGATGCGCCGCTCGATGGCCGGTTTCCTGGGGCCGCGCGACATCTTCCGCAATCCGGAGAGCATGTTCCGGCAGTTCCAGCGCACGCAGGGCGACAGCCCCTTTGACCTGGTGCTGGGATTCTCCGGCGACGACTTCGCCGTGATGGGCATGCACTTCAAGCTCGGCCTGTACGAGCACCAGTCGGCGGGCGCACTGCAGGGCGTGATCGACCTCGTCAGCGCCAACCCGGGCATCCTCGAGCGCCCCGGCGACCTCGAGTCGATCCGCATCCTCGCCTACGAGCCCGCGTTTGGCATCATCGGCGACCCCGCCAAGCGCGATCCGAAGACGCGCCAGAGCGCAGACCACTCCATGGTCTACATCGTCTCGACGATGCTCCGCAAGGCGTACGAGCTCCGCGAGTCCGCGGGCGCGTCTGGCCTCCCCGCATCGAATGACGAGTGGTGGAAGGCGCTCATGCTCGGGCCCCACGACTACTCCGCCGAGGCCATCCACGACCAGCGCACACGCGCCATCATGGCGACGATCGCCTTCGAGCACGGCGGCGCCGAGTACGACCGGCGCTACCCC
>JBIIIL010000157.1:0-6314 GCA_044234825.1 Phycisphaerales bacterium | reverse complement strand
TCGACCACGCGCTGCACCTCCGCGGTGGCCCCGAACTTGGTCAGGATGCGCAGCCCGCGGGCCTCGCGCACCGCGCGGATCCAGGCGTCGAGCCAGGGATTGTCGAGCGGGCGCGCCAGCGCCACGGTGTCGAAGCCCAGAAGCGCCAGGGTGAAGCCGAGGAGCTCCCAGTTGCCGCAGTGGCCGGTGACCATCAGCATCGGCCGGCTCGAGAGGAGCAGCTCCAGGTTCTCGTGCATCAGCGCGGCGCCGCTCGGCGCGATGCGCACGCGCTCGGGCCACGACGACGGCGTCAGCAGCCGGGGCACCGCCACCGACTCGACCATGAACATCTGGAACATGTTCTCGATCGACCGCTGGGCGAGAGCCTCGACATCGGACGGCGCAAGCTCGGGCATCGCCTGGGCGATGTGGTGCTGCGCCCTCAGGCGGTGGCGTCGCACGACCCGCGCGTAGGCGCGGCCCACCGCGGACGCGGTGCGCATGTTCTGGTCGATGCCGAACGAGTGCGTGAGCGCGAACGCTCCCCGCAGGATCGCGTACTGCGCTGCATCCGACAGGCGGGTGAGGGCGCCGCGCGCGCGCACCGCGTCAGCGCTCGGCCGCACCGGTCAGGATGCGGAAGCGGTTCCAGTTGAGGACCGGAATGCCTGCGTCACGGGCCTGGCTGATGAGGTTGTCGTACGACTCGCGCGCCGCGCGGGCCCGGAAGAAGGCGTCGAACTGGGCCTGGCTCGCGCCGAGCGACGGCGCGACCGGCATGGGCGGCTGGGCGCCGACCACCACGAAGTCGAGGTCGCCGGTGATGGCATCGCTGCTGACCACATCGCCGCCCCACTCGGCGATCTTGCCGCGGATGTAGTCGGCCTCCGTGTCGGAGACGGCGCCGTCGGAGTCGACGTCGAACTTGCCGTGCACGAGGAACTTGTAGCGGTAGTCCGGGCTGTAGACCGCGTTGGCGATCACGTCCTCGCGCACGAGCGGGCGACCGGGACGCTGGCGCGTGATGCGCGCGACGCTCGTGGTCTCGCCCACGCGCACGATCTCGATGCTGGCCTTGCCTGCGGTCTGCCGCTGGGTCTGGGGATCGAACTGGATCGCGGCGGCGTCGTCATACACCTCGAAGGTCATGCCGGGGCGCACGCGGTCCTTCGAGCCGAGCGAGATGTACACGCGGTCGCTCGAGGTCGAGGCATCCACGATGCGGCCATCCACGAGAAGGGACGCGTCCTTGGGCTTCACGCGGAACTGGTCAACCTGCTTCTGCAGCTCGCCCGCGCGCGTGCGGAGCAGCGAGACCTCCTGGTTGGCCGCATCGATCTGCTGCTGGAGCTCCGCGAAGCGGTTCTTGTAGGAGTTCTCGAGCTCCTCGCGCGCAGTCGCGTACTCCTGCTTGACCTCGTCGATCTCCACCTGATGGCGGTCGCCAGCCTGCTTGTACGGCTCGAGGCTGGCGCGCACCTCCTCGACCTCGCGCTTGGCCCCATCGACCTGCGCCTGGGCCTGCGCCTTCGCGAGCTCCGCCGCCCGCTCGGCCGCGGCGACCGACGCACGCATTCCCTCGGCCTCGTCGGACTTGGCGCGCACCTGCCGCCGCATGTCGTCGAGCGCGGCGCGGACGGTCTGCCCCTCCGCGAGCGAGAGTGCCGCGCGCACGGCGGGCGCATCGGCGTTGCGGTCCTCGGCGACGATGGCGGCCAGGTCGGCCTTCTGCTCCATCAGGTACTCGACGAGGGTCTTGCCGGCCGGTCGCGCTGCACCGAGCAGCTTGCTGACCTCCTCGCGGTTGAGCTGCTCGCTCGTCGCGACGCGGGCAAGGTCCTCCTGGGCGCGGCGCGACTCCTGTTCGGCCTTGTCCATGGCGCTGTAGAAGTAGATGGCGGCGACCGCAGACAGGACCGTCAGGACGACGAAGGTGACGAGCGCTGTGATGATGCCGGTGCCGGCCGATCGGGACGCCATGGATGCTCCTGCGGGACGCCGCGGGGGGGACTGAAGGGGCGGGCAGGTACAGGTACCGGGCCCGACCCGGGAACCGCGTATGGTCCGCGCAGAGGGGGGTCCGCGTCAAGCGGGGCGGCCCGGTTGAGCGCGTCTGGAGGGGCCGGAACCCTCCACTTGCGCCCGGGACGGGTTTGTGGGACGATTGTCCTTCCGATTCGAGGAACACCCAAGTGCCAAACACCGCATCCGCCAAGAAGCGAGTCCGTCAGTCCGCCTCACGCCGCGCCCGCAACCGCTGGCGCGCCGGCAACGTGAAGGAGGCCATCAAGGCCTTCCACAAGGCGGCACAGGCCGGCGACTCGACGGCGGCGGAGACGGAACTGCGGAAGGTGTCGAAGCTTGTGGACCGCTACGCCACCACGAGCACGATGCACCGCAACACCGCCGCTCGGCGCAAGAGCCGGCTCGCGAAGCGACTCAACAAGATGCGCGCTGCCGGTTCTTCGGGCAAGAAGGCCTGAGCATGGCGACGCCGCGCCGCGGCGCGGCCGGGACATCAGCGACCTCGCGCCGCAGGGCCGAGGCTGTGGAGACGTACTGGGACCGCTCGAGGCAGCCGCTCGAGATCCTCGCGCTCGTGGCGCCGCTGGTGGTGATCTACGAGATCGGGCTGGTGTGGGCGCTGCGCGCCGAGCGCGGCACGATCACCAACCGCGCCCATGAGGGCCTTCTGCGGCTCTTCGATGCCGTGGGCATCGACATCATGGTGATGGCGCTGCCTGCCGTGGCCGTGCTGGTGGTCCTCGTGACTTGGCAGTTCCTCTCGCGCAGGCCCTGGTCGCTCCAGTTGCCGACGGTGGGCCTGATGGCCGTGGAGTCGGCCGCGGCCGCGCTTCCGCTGGCCGTCTTCGCGCAGGTGATCGCCCGGTCCGGCACGGCGTGGGACTCGATGGCGGCGTGGTCGGGTGGGGCGGTCGCCGCTGGGACCGCCGCGGGACCCGAGTCGCTGGGCCTGCTCGGCAAGGTGAGCCTCGCGATCGGGGCCGGCATCTACGAGGAGCTGATCTTCCGGATGGCGCTCATCTCGCTGCTCCACACTCTGTTCGTGGATGCGATGCGGATGGGAGAGCGCTGGGGCATCGGAATCGCCATCGCCGTGTCTGCGGCGCTCTTTGCCGCGTACCACCCGCTGGGAGCTGCCGATGGCGGCATCGACTGGTCGCGTGCCACCTTCTTCGCGGGCGCGGGGGCGTACTTCGGAGTCCTCTACATCCTGCGCGGATTCGGCATCGCGGTCGGGGCTCACGCGGCGTACGACCTCCTTGCGGTCGCCGTGCTGCCCGCGTGGTACGCGTGACCGCGCCGCAGCGTGGTCCGCACGCCCACTCGTACACTCGCCGCACCCGATGAGGCGCATCGTTCCGGTCATCCTTGCGGTGGTCGCGTCAGTGGCGATCATGTGGGTCGCGGCACGGATGGACCGCGGCTCCGCGCCCGCGCGCGAGGGGCGGATCGGCCCAGCCGTCGCGATGGTGGAGCCGACGCCGCTCACCGATGCCGAGCGGGCGAGCGCGCGCAGGCCCGGCGCCCCGGGATCCATTGCGCTCGAGCGCGGCGCGTGGGTGCAGGTTGCCGACGCGAGCGGGCGGCTCGAGCAGCAGTACAGCGCGACGAAGCTCGACCCGGAGCCTGGCGCGTACCTGAGCATGCGCGAACCGCGTGCGGTCTTCTACCTCAGCGATGGCCGGATCGCGACACTGCGCGCCGATGCAGGGCGCGTGCACGTGCCCAATCGCGCGCTCGAGTCGGGGCGGTTCACGGGCGATGTCGTCATCCGGCTCTACAGGCCCGAGGCCGGCGCATCCGTTGACCTGGCGTCGGACGCGCCGAGCGCGATTCTCGAGACTCCGCAGCTCGACTTCGACACCACGCTCAGCCAGATCACCTGCGAGCAGTCATTCAGGCTGACGACCGACATGCTGACCTTCGACGGCGAGGGGCTAGACCTGCTGCTGGGCGAGGACACGCGCACCATCGAGCGACTGGTGGTCGAGCGCCCGCTCGGCCCGATCGTGATTGACCGGCGCCGGATGGCCACGCCGCCGCGCGCGCAGCACGCCGCATGGGACGACAGCGCCGTGCCGTGCAGCCTCTTCGAGCCGGCGCCGGCGCGCTTCTACAGGCTTGAGCTGAATGACAATGTCGAGCTGACGCGCTACTCGCCGCTTGGCCGGGCCGACGCGCGCGGCGACCTGCTGCGCGTGGTCATGACGCTCGAGAGCGACCTGCTCTCGCGGTCGTTGGCGGCGGGCGGTGGCGCGATGCCTGACCGGCGCGGCGGCACCGTGGCGATGCCGTGGCATGCGGCGATTGCGCTCGCGTCCATGGCCGGCCTGCAGGCCACTCCTGCCGTGGCGGAGGACATCGTCGTCATCCGGTTCACGGGCCGGCTCACCATGGATCCGGTGCCGCCGGGATCCCCTGTGCCGCCAGCCCCTGGCGACATCGAGGTGACGATCGACGGCGAGGACGTGCTGCTGGCCGATGCGCCGTCGCTGGCGATGCGCGCCGGGCATGTCGACCTCTCCCTCGCGCAGCGGGCATCTGGCGGAGGGCGGCAGGCCACGCCGCGCACGCTCGTGGCGACGAAGGGCGTGGAGGCGACCGACGGCACGCAGACGCTGTGGAGCGATGCGCTGCGCGTGACCTTCGCGGAGCGTGCAGGCGGAGGCGGCGCCGACGCCACGCTCGGAGAGGTCGATGTGGCCCGCGCGCAGGCCGATGGCGGCGTGCAGGTGGCGCTCAAGGACGGCGCGCGGATCTTCGCGGCCGCAATCGATGCCTACCCGCCCGAGCGGCGCGCAGAGCTTGCGGGTCCCGACCTCGTGGTGATTCGCGCAGGTGTCCTGCTTGATGGGATGCCGTCGCTCAGCGTGAACGAGCGCGAGCGGTCTGTGCGTTCCGCGGGTGCCGGCCGCGCGCGCAGCTGGCCCGAGTCGCTCGTGGGCACGCCGGGGCCTGCGGATCCCACCCGGCCCGCAGCGCCTCCGGCCCGCATCGAGCGCCCCGTCGCGTTCGACCGCAAGCCGGAGTTCGAGGCGACGTGGACCGGAGCGATGTCCTACGTCGACCGCGGCAACGATGGGGCCATCCTCGAGGTGCAGGAGGCCGTGCGCGTGCGTGCGGAGCCGCGCGCAGAGGAGTTCGACGCGCTCGATGCAGGTGCGGTCACCATCGCGTTCGAGCGCGCGCCGGGTGCGCTGCCCCTTGATCGTGGCGATGCAGGCGTCGACGTGCGGGCGCGCCGCGTGATCGCTGTGGGTGATGCGCGCGTCGAGAACCAGGTGTGGCGCAGCGGCTCGCGCGACGGCGAGCCGCGCCTCTTCCGCCTTCGCGGTCCGCGCATCGACTACGACACGGTGACCTCCAATACGGATGTGCCGGGCGCGGGCGACGTGCTCGTGCACGTGCCTGCGGGGCAAGGCAGGTCACGCACGGGCAGCGTGGGCGAGGGCGCTGCGCCCGGCGGAGGCATCGAAGGGACCAGTCGCTTCCGCTGGCAGCGCGCCATGCGCCTGGCGCTGCAGGCCGATGGACGCCACCTCATGACGATGGACGGATCAGTCGAGCTGGTGCGGGCAGGTCCCGGCGCGACGGACACGCTCACGCTCACGTGCGACCGCATCGAGGCGCTGCTCGACCGGCCTGAAGCGGGCGATGCGGCGACCCGCGCGCGCCGCGAGGACTTCGGCCTCGGAGGGAGCGCCGAGCTGCTGCGCGTGCGCGGCGTCGGGCGCTGCTTCGTGCGCACGCCGCAGTACGACATGGAGTGCGAGGAGTTCGACTACGACGTGCGCACGCAGATCGCGGAGCTGCGCGCGCGGCCCGGTCGCACGGTCAGCGTGCTTGGCGCAGGCCAGGTCGCGCCCGTGCGCGCGGCAGGGGTCGTGTGGGACCTCGCCAGCGGGCGCATCGAGCTGCGCAGCGCATCGGGCACCCTAGGTCGCTAGCGAATCCGGCGCGCATCCGGACGACGTGCGCGGCGGCGTGGGGACAATGGGCTAGAGCTGCGTGCGGATCGCCCACAGATCCGGGAAGAGCGGGCGGAAGAGCGTCTCCCGCAGGTATGCCACGCCGGGCGATCCGCCCGTGCCCTGCTTGAAGCCGATCGTGCGCTCCACCATCTTCACGTGGCGGTAGCGCCACTCCTGCAGGCCTTCGTCGAGGTCCACCAGCATCTCGCAGACGGAGCGCTCCGACGGGTGCTGTCGGTACAGCTGCAGGAGCGTCGACTGCACCGCATCGCTTGGCTCGGGCAGCGCCTGCATCGGGGCCTCCAGGCACTCCTCGGGCACGGCGTGGCCCTTGCC
>JBIIIL010000156.1:0-6327 GCA_044234825.1 Phycisphaerales bacterium | reverse complement strand
GGGCCGCTCTGAAGCAGCACCGGATCCTGCCTCATGTAGAAGACGGTCTTGCCGTCGCTGGACCACACGATCGGCTCGAGCGTGCCTTCGATGCGGTCCGGGAGCATCGCACCGGTACGCAGGTCCTTCACGAGCAGCTGGTGGCCTCGCCGCCCTTGCGTGTCCTGCGTCCACGCGAGCAGGTTGCCGTCGGGGCTGACTGCGGCTGCGCTGACGCGGAAGTAGTCATGACCCTTGGCGAGTGCATTCGCGTCGAGCATCACCTCCTCCGGGGCAGTCGCCTCGGGCCCGCCCACGCCTCCCCGCCGGCGCATCCATGTGGCGTACTCGGCACCCGGCGCAAAGGACTGCCAGTACCACCAGCCCCGGTCGTAGACGGGCGGCGTCGAGTCATCCTCCTTGATGCGGCCCCGAATCTCCGACAGCAGCTGCTGCTCGAGCGGCTTCAGGGGCGCCATCACCGCGTCGGTGTACGCCTGCTCCGCGCGCAGGTAGGCCATCACGTCATCACGCTTGCGCGTCGGATGGTCGTCGCGGATCCAGTAGTACTCGTCGACACGGTCGCCATGCGGGCTGCGCACGGTGAAGGGCTCCTGCCGCGCCACCGGCGGGGTTGGGGAGCAGCCGAACGTGATGAGGGTCGCTGCCACCGCCGCTGCGGAGGCCACTTTCCGGACGAGGTGCTGCTGCGCACGCGGGGATGCAGTTGGCATCGCCGCAGGGTAGGTCAGCGCTCGTCGATGTAGGGGGTCTCGCGGTCCATGATCGCGAAGCCCTCCTTGACGAAGTCGCTGACGCCGGCCGCGTGGGAGCGCATCAGACGCACCGTCTCCGGATCGTCCGAGGTCTCCACGATCTTGACGCCCTTCTCCGTCAGGACCACATCGATGCGGATCAGGTGGTGGCGCTTGAAGAGCTCGCGGAAGACGGGGTCCCACCCCCGAACGGGGTATCCGTCACGGATGCGGTCCTTCATCGCGAGCACGTGATCCTTGATGAGCGCGGCGATGCGCGGGTCATCGGACTCCGTCTGGGCCTCGACGCCGCGGTCGATGTGACGCACTGTGCGCCGGATCTTGGTGTGGTCTCGCAGCAGCGCCTTCCACACCTGCATGTCGTAGTCAGTGGTTCCGGGTTCCGCGTCGGATACTCCGCCGAGCGCAGGCCCCTTCGGCAACTCGCCGGTCACGGTGCCTGAGCGGTCCGCTGCTGCAATCGGCGGCGCCTGCGTCGAGCAGCTGACACCAGCCAACGAAAGGAGAGCCAGGGCGACCGGGACCGTGAACCGATGCATCCGCTGGAGGCTACCGCGTTGATCCCAGCACATAGATGGTGCGCTGGACGACCGCCGCGAACGCACGCTCGTCGAGCGCGCGGCTTGGGTCGTTCCATGTCGCCGCGAGCGCGAACCACTCGCCATCGGCAGCCTTCAGCAGGTAGGTGAGGTTGATGGCGCCGGGCTCGGAGCCTCCCTTGAAACCAACCCACGGGAACTGCCTTGGGGAGATCGCGAGGCCCCGGTTGATGGCAAGCGCCTCGCGGAGCTGCATCTGAGACGATGCCGCGTCACCTTCTGTCTGCACCCGGATCCAGTCCATGGTGCGCGCGAGATCCGATGCGCTCGCGAACCACTCGATCGAGTCGACCATCATCGGCTGCGCCAGCGCGCCTGCATTGAGCGCATCCGCGTCAAGAGGTCCCTGCAATGCAGCCTTCACCAGGTACGCCCTGCGCCCCGCAACGTCGAGCGACGCGTACTCGCGCGCCCGCGAGCTGTCGCCGACGAACTTGAGCTGGAACATCTCGCACGTGGTCAGGAATGGCCGGGTCCGACCCGGCTCCGCCACGCCCATGCTGCCCATCGCGGACTCGACGCGCTCCCTGCCGAGCGTCGCGATCAGAAGGTCCGTGGCGGTGTTGTCGCTCACCGAGACCATCAGGTTGGCCGCCGTAGCGAGCGTCACGGGGCTGCCGTCGGGCCAGTCGTGCATCTGCCCCGATGGAAGCGACTTGAACTGCGGACGAAGAGGCACCGCCTCCGAGATGGTGCGCTGACCGGACTTCACCTGATCGACGAGGGCGCCGAGCACGTAGAGCTTGAAGGCAGAGCCGATGGCCAAAGACCGGTCGGGATCGAGAGTGGCGATCGCCCTCGGCGGACCCGAGCCAAGCGACCAGACCCCGAAGGACACGTGCCCGCCAAGGGCCCGGAACGCATCGACTGCCTCATCGAGGCTCTTGAGCATCGGCATGGGCGGCCCGAACAGTAGCCCGATGACCTGATGCGGCGGCGCATCCGACAGCGCAAGCGTGAGCGTAAGCACCATCCCCTTGGATGTGATGAGGTCGAACGTGCCGGAGTGCTCGCCCTGCGCGGATGCCTGCTGCACCTCTACGATCGCCCCGCACTGCGCAAAGCACTGCTGGCCGATGGCACGCAGCTGCGCCGGCTTCACCTGCGCGGTGAATGCGGGCGCCAGCAGGCCATCGGGCCACGCGGGCGTCTCGGAGATGATCCCAGCCACCTCGCGCGCGCGACGCTCGAGCGCACTTGCCTCATCGGCATATGCGTCCTGCGGCGCGAACCCCAGCGCGATGAACGCCGCGGCGGCGATCAGGACAAGGGTGCGAGCTGCACGCATCACTTGGGCCGGTTGGTGTTCGCCAGCGCGATGACCTTCGCGCCGTCGCCGATGCCTCGGAACACGGCCAGGAATGGCGCGGGATCGGCAGGCAGCGTGCTCCAACCGACCTTCTGACCCATCGTGAGGTTGCAGGTGACGATGGTCAGGTCACCGCAGCGCGTCGTGCGGGTGTCCGCGAGCGCAGGCGCATCGGTCGTGGCGTTCGCCGCGCCCTTGATGATGTCCGCGCCGGTCTTCTGGCCCTTGAAGTTGATCACCTGCATGCCATCGGCCAGCATCGCCTCGAACGCCGTCATGTCCTTGGCATGCTGGGCGGACAGGAACCGCTTGAGCATGGACTCCCCTTCCGCATTGAGCGCGGCATCGCCCGCAAAGCGCGGCGCGCCAGGCGCGGGTCGGGGCGATGGCATGTTGAACGTGGCCCACGCGATGAGCTGCCAGGATCCGTCGGCGACCGTCCACACCCCAAGGCGCGGCTGCTCCTCGCTCTGCGCAGTCTTGCCCGCGACAGTCTCGGTGACCGACATCAGGCACGTCACGACCAGCGCATCGCCGGCACGAGTCGCGACCACTCCAGTGATCTTCGCGCTCTTCGGGGCGATGGACTTGAGCTGCTCCGCCTCGCCGGCACGGTCGAATGCGCCCTCGAAGCTGATGCGCTGGAAGCACGGTGCCAGCGCACCCTCGATCGCGGCTGCGTCCGCGCTGCCTGCGGTCGTCATCCACCCCATGACGAGCTTCGCCGCAAGCGCGTCGAGGCCCTTCTGGTCCGCAGGCCACTCAGCCGCGGGCTGCTTCGCCTCAGCAGCCACCTGCGCGGGCTTTGGAGCAGGAGCCGGCGCTGCCTGCGAAGCATCCCCCAGGAGTCGTGCGCTGGTGTGCGAGGCGTACAGACCGAATGCGGCTGCGGCCGCAACGGTCACGGGAACGAGCGTGGGCTGGATCACATGCCGGATGCTATAGGGCACGATGCAGCTTCACGGCGTGCCGTGAAGTTTGCGTTCACGCACCGCACGCAGTGCAGTGCCTGCATCGCTCGCTCCGATGAACGGGTCCATGGCAGGCGAGCAGCCCATGAGTTCGCAGGAGTTTCTCGCCGAGCTGCTATGTACCGGTCCGCTGCACGCCGCAGAGTTTGGCCAACTGCCGCGGGAGATGCGGTGGGCCATCGAGGTCGAATGGATCCGCGCGTGGCTCGCGGGAAGCACCCCAGAAGAGGTCGCAAGGGCCACATCACGCGAGGAGATCCTCGCGAGCGCGCGCCTGCGGGTCCTTGACCGCAGCATGATGCTCGGATTCGGCCAGACGCTCCTGAGCCGCGATAGGCCAGGCCCGCCGGGACCTGCGGGCTGATGCGATTCAGCGTCGCAGGTGCCGGAACGTCGCTCACGGAATCTGAACGCAATGCTCTCCAAACCTGAAAGGGCACTTGACGGGAAACGAGGGATTGCGGTCTAGGTTTCCTGCAACCAACCATCGGACGGTTGGCGACACCGACAGGCACCGTTTCCGTACGACCCCTACCCCTCCACACCCAAGGACCACGTCATGCACGTCCAGCTCAAGAACCCGCTGCTCGCCGCAAGCGCCCTCATCCTGTGCGCCTCGAGCGCCAACGCCGCCGAGATCCTGGTGACCCAGAACATCGCCACCTCCACGACCTGGACGGCGAACAACACCTACAACCTGCAGCAGCAGATCTACGTGCTGCCCGGGGCCACGCTCAACATTGAGCCAGGCACCGTGATCGCGAGCACGACCGGCCTCGGCGGCTCGCTGGCGGTCACGCGCGGCGCGCGCATCTTCGCCCGCGGCACGCAGGAGAACCCCATCATCTTCACGTCGACGGCCGACGTCGCCACGTGGACAAACGGCAACCCCAAGACGGGCACGTGGCGCGCCGTGTGCAACGAGTGGGGCAACCTGACGATCATGGGCCGCGCCTACATCAGCGAGAATGCAGTCACCAGCAACAGCCCCACCTTCAACGCGAACAACGTCGCGGCGATGGAGGGACTCGTGGGGAGCTCCGGCACCGATCCGAATGTGCTCTACGGTGGCGGCAATGACGAGGATGACAGCGGTTCGCTGTCGTACGTGTCCTTCCGGTACGGCGGGCGCGTGATCGGGCTCAACAACGAGCTCAATGGACTGTCCCTCGGCGGCATCGGGCGCAACACGATCATCGACCACATGGAAATCATGAACAACGTCGACGACGGCATCGAGATCTGGGGCGGCACCGTGAACCTGCAGCACTTCTCCATCTGGAACATCGGCGACGACAGCCTCGATGTGGACCAGGGCTGGCGCGGCAAGGCGCAGTTCGGCCTCATCGTCCAGGGCTACTCCGCAAGCGCGGCCCAGGGCTCCGGCGTAGGCGACAACGCCATTGAGATCGACGGCGCCGAGCAGTCGGACTACCAGCCAGTCACCACCTGCACGCTCTACAACATGACGGTCATCGGCGACCGCGGCACCACCGGCGCGAACGGCTGCGACCACGGCGTGGCGTACCGCGACAACGCGCGCGTCCAGATCCGCAACTCGATCTTCATGGACCTCGGCGAGCGCCTCGTGGCCGCCGACAACCTCGACGGCGATGGCGGCGCGGGCTACGGCCACAACGGCACGCTGTCATGGGCCGCGACGTGGACCACTCCGTACAGCACCTACTCGACCGTCAATGCGCCCGCCAACCCGGCTGCCTTCTACCGGGCGCAGGCTGACGGATTCCTGAACGAGATTAAGGACTCCGTGTTCTTCAACAACACCTTCAGCACCGCCTACACCGAGGCTGATGCGCGAGGCGTGCGCGGAGCGGGCAACAGCAACGTGACGGCCACGGCCTCGCCGATCGTGTCCCTGACCCGCGGCGCCACGGTGTCCCCGACGGCAACCCTGCGGATCAGTCCCGTGACCGGCATCGACCCGCGTGCCGCGAACGACGCCGTGACCTCGGCTGGGTCGGCGCCGAACGACGGCTTCTACGTGGCCGCGAACTACCGCGGCGCCTTCAGCGCGCAGACCCATTGGCTCTGCAGCTGGACGGCGGCTGATGCGTTCGGCTTCGTGACGGCGCCCGCCGGCACCTGCACGGTGGGCTCCGCATGCCCGGCCGACATCAACGGCGACGGACAGGTCTCGGGCACCGACCTGACCCAGCTGCTGGCGGGCTGGGGCTCGACTGAGGACGCTGTGGACCTCAACAATGACGGCACCGTGGATGGTCTCGACCTCGCCTCGGTGCTCGCCGGCTGGGGCCCGTGCAACTGAGCCTCCGTTTCTGTCACTCCTGATCGCAGGGAGCGCCCGGTGGCGAGCCGTGAAACCGCCGGGCGCTCCTTGACTTTTTGGGCTCCACCTTGGCAGTATCGGCACCCACTATGGCGCGAATGGCTCCCACGAGTGCTTGCATGCGGCTGGCGACAGCTGCGCTGCTGACTCTCCTGTCGCTTGCGGGCGGTTGCGCCGGATCGCAGAACGCCAGAGGCGCTCGGCCGGACGCCATCTCCGGCACAGACGCGCAGCCACTCGCGGCCTGGCGCATGGCGCTGCTCCGTGAGGCGTTCGATGCCGCGAGCGCCATTCCTGAGGAACCGCACCTCCGGGACAAGGCGAAGGCCCAGGAGTGGTGCGCATCTGCGGCACTTTCGCTCGGCGAGGTCGAGCTCGCCCTCGA
>JBIIIL010000115.1:0-7888 GCA_044234825.1 Phycisphaerales bacterium | reverse complement strand
CCCTCGAGCGATGGGGCCTCGGCTCCCGAACCGGGCGACGGCTGATCGTGCGGTAGGAGGGGGTCCGTGGACGCCATGGCACAAGGGTAGCGAGAGGACGCATCCTCCGACCAGTTCCAATCCGTATATGAGGTCGTCGCGCCCACGGTCGCGGGCTTTCCTCTTTATCATGCCACGCCACTGCGGACACGCTCGCCGACTGCGCAACACATGACCTGAACGGCCCGTCCGCCGCCCCCGAACTACGGCACGCTTGGCAAGGAGACTGACCCGACTATGGCATTGAAAAAGGCTGCTTGGGGCATCGAGGTAGGCACTGCGGCGATCAAGGCCGTCCGCCTCGCCCGCGATGGGGATGACGTGGTGGTCACCGACTTCGCCGTCATCCCGTACTCCAAGGTGCTCACGACCCCCGATCTGGACGTGGACGGCATGATCCGGGTGGGTCTGGGCCAGTTCGTGCAGGCCAACTCAGAGAAGCTGGGCAAGGAGCCCATCGTGGTCAGCATCCCCGGCCAGATGGCGTTCGCCCGCTTCGCCAAGCTCCCGCCCGTCGAGCCCAAGAAGATCCCCGACATCGTCAAGTTCGAGGCAGCGCAGCAGATCCCGTTCCCGATCGACCAGGTCGAATGGGACTACCAGACCTTCCAGCAGAAGGACAGCCCGGAGGTCGAGGTCGGGATCTTCGCGATCACGAAGGAGCGCCTGGCGCAGAGGATGTCCCTGTACGCGGAATGCGGCCTCTTCCCCGAGGCCCTGACGCTGAGCCCGCTCGCGCTGTTCAACGCGGTCAGCTACGACTTCCAGCTCGCGGACGACGCGGCCCCGCTGGCGGTGGTCGATGTCGGCACCAGCGCGAGCGACGTGGTGGTGGCGCAGGGCGGCCGCTGCTGGATCCGCACGTTCCCGCTCGGCGGAACGCACTTCACCGAGGCGATCGTCGAGTCGTTCAGCGAGCGTGGCGTCAACTACTCGCGCGCGGAGCGCCTCAAGCAGGAGGCCGCGACGCACAAGAATGCGCGCCAGCTGATGGCCGCGATGAAGGGGGTCTTCGAGCAGCTCGTGGAGGAGATCCGGCGTTCGCGCGGCTACTACGAGACCCTCAACCGGGACACGCCCATCCAGCAGGTGCTGGGCGTCGGATCGACCCTCAAGATTCCCGGCCTGAGGAAGTTCCTGTCCCAGCAGCTCGGCGTCGACATGCAGCGGATGGACGAGTTCAAGCGCATCCGGGTCGAGGGTCCCGAGGCCGCGGACTTCTCGAAGCACTCCGTCAACCTCGCGACCGCGTACGGCCTGGCGCTGCAGGGGCTCGGGCTTGCGAAGATCAGCGTGAACCTGACTCCGGCGGCCAATCTCCGCGTCAAGATGTGGAAGGGCAAGACCAAGTGGTTTGCCGCAGCGGCCAGCCTCCTCATCGCGGCGGGAGGCCTGATGGTCGTGCGCCCGGCGCTGGACATCACGAGCATGACGCGCGGAGGGGTGCCCGCAGAGGTGGAGGATGCGATCCGCAGCGGCAAGAGCCTGCGAGACCAGTACTCGTCTCTGCAGTCTGGGGCGGCGCTCGGCGCGACGACGAGCAACGTGATGGCGCTCGTGGACTACCGCGACGTGTGGCCGCACATCGTCAACGATGCGTTCGCGGTGCTCGCGACCGCGAACCCCGACCCGGCGCTCCTCGGTTCCGACGTGGAGGCGATCCGCAAGATTCCGCCGGCGGACAGGACATTGGTGTCGCTCGAGGCATTGGCGGGCGAGTACGCGCAGGAGCCAGCGGCCGCGGGCGGACCGCCCGCCCGCCGCATTCGCGTGGCGATGACGCTGACGCTCACCAAGAGCGACCCTGAGCGCTTCGTGAACCAGGCCGGCGGGATCATCGACTGGTTCCGCAAGAATGCGGATCGCCCCGACGTGCCTTACACGATTGTGGGCGATGTCGCCGTGCCGACCTTCGCCAAGTACAAGGGCGGCAAGGAGGAGGTCCAGGCCTTCGCGTCAGCGTCGCAGGGTGCAGCCGCGGACACGGCGGCCGCGAGCCAGGATTCCGGTGCGGGCAGCAAGGGGATGGGCGGCGCGGCCTTCAAGGGCCGTCGCGCGTTCACGGGCGTGGTGGACACCTCGGCCAGCGGCGTGGGCGTTGCAGCCGGCGAAAGCAGCGGCGACACGACCGCAGGCTTCGATGCAGGTTCGGATCCGGCGGAGGTCCGCAAGAAGAAGCGCGAGCGCTCGGCGGCGGCAGCCGATCCTGCGGCCGCAAAGATCGACATCGCGAAGGAGGCCCCGATACCGAAGGCCCCTGCGCTCGTGGGCGATGAGGACTACACGTACCGCGGCACGATCGTGTTCACGGTGCAGCTCCGCGACAAGGGTGCGGCGGCCGCGCCAGGGATGGTGACCCAGTGAAGGGACCCAAGCTCGAGCTGAAGCTCAACTTCGACTCCAAGAAGGCGCAGGCGTGGGCGAAGGACAACCTGCTCCTGGTCGTCCTTGGCTGCGCATCCGTGGCCGCACTCGCCGGCGGCTACTTCGCCGCGGACATGATGACGGCCACGGTGATGGAGGAGGCTCAGTCCAAGGCGTCGCGGATGTCGGAGCTCAAGGACCTCGAGAAGACCCAGGTGACGCTTGAGGTTCCCGGTCAGGCGCCGTTCGCGCAGAACGCGATCGTCAACCCGAAGCTGCTCGAGGAGTACCAGGCGCGCATCGACACGCTCCGCAAGGACGGCGTGCAGGTCCGCGAGTTCGCGGTGGAGCGCAACAGGGGCAAGCACCAGCCCATCATGTCGCTGCGCCTGCAGAAGGGGGATCCGGCGCTCGAGCAGATCCACCTCGACTTCTTCGATGCGCTCTCTGCCGCGTACGGGAAGCTCCTCAAGGACGCGAGGCTCGGGTCGGTGCCGGACGAGGCTGAGGTGCAGGCCTTCCTCGTCCGCCGCAAGGAGCAGTTCATCTCGTCGGACCTGAAGAAGGGCCCGAAGGAGCAGCTCAACAGCCAGGAGGCGGAAGCGCTCTCGCGCGAGCTCGGCAACGCTCGCCTTCAGGCCTACAACGAGGCCGCGCGCGACTTCGCGATCTACGCCGACGCGGAGACGCTCCGCGTGCCCACCGCGCCGTTCAAGAAGGACCTGCCGGAGGCGATCCTGCCCAGCCTTTGGCGGCAGCAGTGGGAGCTCTGGGTGCTCTCGGACATTCTCGCCGCCTTCGCGAGCGTGAACGGACCTGACGCGAACGTGCAGACGGCCGCGGTCAAGCGCATCGACGAGGTGCGCTACGTTGGGCCGATCGGCGTGGGGGCTGCGGCGCCGCCGGGCGCCGACGGCGCCGCCGCGCCGCCGGACGGCTCCGGCGCGGACGGAGCTGCCGGTGACGGATCGATGGGCGATGCGTCGATGGGGGGCGGCATGGGCATGGCGGGAACGCCAATCGACCCTGCGATGCCTGTGGCGCTCAGCAACTTCTCGGCGAGCTTCACCGGCCGGCGCACCAACCAGCTCTACGACGTCTTTGCCACCGACGTGGCCTTCGTGTGCGAGACGGCCCGCATCCCGCAGGTGTTCGACGCGCTGGCGAAGCAGAACTTCATCACGATCACCATGGCGTCCATTCGGCCCGAGGATCCCTTCGCGGCTGCGGAGGACGGTTACATCTACGGTCCGGCGCACGTGTCGGTCGTGAAGCTGCGCCTCGAGTCCGTGTGGCTGAGGGAGTGGACAGGGCCCCTCATGCCGGATCCCGTGCGCAAGAGGCTTGGCACGACCGGCACGCTGGCTGGCGCTGCGCCCGCAGCCAGCGATGCGCCTGCGGATGCGGGCGCGACCAGCTACGGCCAGGGCGGCTAACCGCGGAGCACGATCACGATGAACAAGGGAATCAGTCCTTTCGAGCAGCACGTCGAGAAGATCGCCGTGGGCGTGGGCGTGCTCGCCATTGCGGGCGTCCTGGCCTGGCAGTTCGCGCTCACGAGCAACGCCGTGAACGTCGATGGCCAGGACGTGCCCCCTGGAGAGGTGGACGGCCTCCTCAAGGAGAAGGCCTCGCGCATCAACAGCCGGCTCGGCAGCAATGTGACGAGTCCCGTGCAGTTCCCGGAGATCACGTCGAGCGGGCGTGCCGCAGTCGAGACTGCGCTCTCGCGTGGCGTGTCGCCGAAGGGGCAGCTGGTGCCCACGCATCCATCGCTTGGCGCGCTCATCGCACCGCGCGGCGCGGCCTCGGACCAGTGGTACCACGAGCCCGCGTTCGCGTCGCTGCAGATGGTGGGCGCCGCAGTGACGGCGGATGCGCTCGATGTGGAGGCGATGCCCGCGGATGACGAGTTCCGCAAGGCGCTTGAGGCCTCGGCCGACCGCGATCGCACGTGGGTGACTCCGGTGGCTCGGGTCGACCTCAAGGGCATGCGCGCCGAGCTGGCCGCGGCCAAGCCTGATGCGAAGCCGCCGCGCATGGCGATCCCCTCGCCTTGGTTCAATGACTCGCTGTACGTGGTCGACCTGGTGTTCGAGCGGCAGCAGCTGCTGCCGTCAGGGTCGTGGAGCAATGCGGAGATCGTCAAGCCGGCGCCGCTCAGCGAGCCGCTGCGACCCGAACTCGCAAAGGTCGACGTGGGCCTGCGCAATCTCGTGTTCGAGGTGCTCGCGGATTCGCGGGCTCAGCTCGACATCCTCCAGCCCAAGGCCCCGCCCACGGTGAATTCGCGGTGGCGCGAGCCGGGCAGCGAGTCGGAGGCGCCCAAGGCGACGACGCCCGAGGAGCTCGAGTACCTGAAGGCGAAGAAGCGCGCGGACGAGATGCGTTCGCGTCTTGAGCGCCTCGATGAGCAGCTGAAGAAGATCGGCGGCGAGCTCGAGCCGCCAAAGGCTCCTGGCAGCGGCGCACCGGGCGACGATGCGGGCGGCGCTCCGGGCGGACCCGGCGGCGGTGGCGGCCTTGGTGGCGGCGGTGGCGGCAAGGGCGGCGGTGGACTCGGTGGAGGTGGCGGACTCGGCGGCGGCGGCTCCATGAAGAAGGGCCAGCGCGCGGGCGCGGACGACGAGGCCACGCGCAGCCGGCGGATCGCAATGACGCGGCAGAAGCGCAACTTCGAGAAGCAGCTGGCGGAGCTTGACGCGGCCGCCACGAAGCTTCGCCCCAAGTCGATGGAGGAGAAGGACACGAAGGTCGCTGCGCCGAAGGCGATCCAGTTCTCGGCGCTCGACAACCTGCTCGTCTGGACTCACGACTTCGATGTGGTCCCCGAGGGCACGTACCGCTACCGCGTGGCAGCGCTCGTCTACAACCCGTTCTACGCGCGCGCGTCGCTGCTCGTGAAGGACCAGGCGCCTCGCGCCGAGGCATTCACGATCTCGACCCCGGTGAGCGCCTGGGGCGATCCGGTGCAGATCTCGGCCGACGTCACGTTCTTCGTGACGACCGCCAACGCGCGCGAGGGCGTGGGCGGGGGTGGCCGCACGACGATCGAGGTGTTCCGGCTGCTTAACGGCGTGCAGCGCATGCAGACGCTCTCGCTCGAGCCCGGTGACCGCGTGGGCCGCGCCGAAGGTGGAGATGCGGGCGCGGACTTCTCGACGGACTGGTTCGTCGTCGATGTGTTCGAGGATGTCGCGGCTGCGGGCACGACCACGAGCGCCGATCGCGCATCCGTCGTGGTGCTGGGCCGGCTCGGGCCTGATGGCCAGATGATCACGATCACGCGACGTCCTTGGGAAGACGCCAAGGACGGCCGCCGCGACGAGCTCCGTCGCGAGGCGGAGGTGGCCGAGGCGCGCGCCAAGACGGCTCTCGGCGGGAGTGGCGCCAGTGGCGCCAGCGGCGGCAGCGGTGGACGCACCACCGGCGGGTGAGCTCAGAATGTGGCGCGGGGGACCGGGCAGGCGAACACATTGTGGTGCCTCTTCGCCTCATGAATGTATTTATTGGCCATAGCAGGGGGGCAACATGTGGACAACTTGGCGACAGGAAGGCTCGCGCACAAAGGGCTTGACAGGTCGTGGCATCTCAGTATCCTTTCTCGTCTGCGCCTGAGTTTCGGTGCAGCACGCATTCGCGTGGCTCTTTGACAACCGAGGATTGGTGTCGCGCGCTGCGAAAACCCCCGTTTTCGCAGCGGGCATACCGAGCAAACGTGAGAAACGAGCAGCCTGAGGGCTCACCGTCAAATGACGGTGTCGCGCGGCAATGAGCCGCGCGAGGCACGCAGACTGGACCCCGCATCTTCGGGTTCCGGTAGGCGTGGCCAAGCTACGAAGGGCACACGGTGGATGCCTTGGCGTCAAGAGGCGATGAAGGACGTTGGAACCTGCGATAAGCCCAGAGGAGCTGGTAACCGAGCATTGATCCTGGGATTTCCGAATGGGGCAACCCGGCCCGCAAGGGTCACCTGCACCTGAATGCATAGGGTGCATGGAGCGAACGCAGCGAACTGAAACATCTCAGTAGCTGCAGGAAAGGAAAGCAACAGCGACTCCGCGAGTAGCGCCGAGCGAAAGCGGATCTAAGCACTAAAGCGGCGAAGCGCCTGGAAAGGCGCACCAGAGAAGGTGATAGTCCTGTACCAGCTGAAGTGTGAATGGCCTCGAGTAAGGTCAGGCTCGAGAAACCTGGCCTGAACATGGGGGGACCACCCTCCAAGCCTGAGTACTCCTTGACGACCGATAGTGAACCAGTAAGGCGACTGAACGGTGAAAAGCACCCCGACAAGGGGAGTGAAAAGCACCTGAAACCGTGTGCTTACACAGCGGTCACGGCCCCCTGCCACTGGGCAGACGGGTTGTGGCGTGCCTTTTGCATAATGATCTGGCGAGTTACTCTATGCGGCAAGGCTAAGCGTTTACGACGCGCAGCCGAAGGGAAACCGAGTCTGACAAGGGCGTCGAGTCGCATGGGGTAGGCGCGAAACCGGTTGATCTACCCATGGGCAGGTTGAAGGGAGGGTAATACCTCCTGGAGGACCGAAGCCGTGAACGTTGAAAAGTTCTGGCATGACCTGTGGGGAGGGCTTACAGTGCAATCATAACCGGAGATATCTCGTTCTCCTCGAAATAGTTTTGGGACTAGCCTCGTTCGGCAACACATGGGGGTAGAGCGACTGAATGGATTTGAGGGCCTACCCGGCTACTCGGTCCAATCAAACTCCGAATACCATGTGCCAAGGAACGGGAGTAAGTCTGCGGGCGATAATGTCCGCGGTCAAAAGGGAAACAACCCAGACCATCGGTTAAGGCCCCTAAGCGACTCTAAGTTCTTAAGGTAGTTGGATTGCGGTGACAGCCAGGATGTTGGCTTAGAAGCAGCCACCATTTAAAAAGTGCGTAACAGCTTACTGGTCGAGGAATCCAGCGCCGATAATTATCGGGAATAAGAGTCGCGCCGAAACCGTGGACCCGAAAGGGTGGTAGAGGAGCGTTGCTGCCAGCGTCGAAGCTTTCCCGCGAGGGTTGGTGGAGCGGCAGCAAGTGAATATGCCAGATTGAGTAACGATAAAGGGAGTGAGAATCTCCCTCGCCGAAAATCCAAGGTTTCCTGGGCAAGGTAAATCCGCCCAGGGTTAGGCGGATCCTAAGGCAAGGCCGAAAGGCGTAGTCGATGGACAGTCGGTTCATATTCCGACCCCGTCGTGCAAGGTCCGATGCGTGCGTGACGGATTCCAAAGTTCAGCGGGACAGTGAAGCGTCCAGGCCGTATGGCCGAAGCTGGGTGGCGGAGTCTCAAGAAAAACCGCAACGCTACGAGCACGACGTCCGTACCAAAACTGACACAGGTGGATGTGGCGAATAGCCTCAGGCGCTCGAGAAAACGGTCGTGAAGGAACTAGGCAATTTGACCCCGTAAGTTCGCGATAAGGGGGCCCTACTCGCAAGAGAGGGCGCAGAGAAAAGGCTCTGGGAACTGT
>JBIIIL010000046.1:0-13577 GCA_044234825.1 Phycisphaerales bacterium | reverse complement strand
GTCCTCTTGCGAGTCAGCACTGTGCTAACTCGCAAGAGGACGTATACAGTGTGACGCCTGCCCGGTGCTGGAATGTCAAGGAAGCCGGTCATCGCAAGAGAAGCTGGCGACCGAAGCACCAGTAAACGGCGGCCGTAACTATGACGGTCCTAAGGTAGCGAAATTCCTTGTCGGGTAAGTTCCGACGCGCATGAATGGCGTAATCACTGGAGCCCTGTCTCCACGACCGACTCGGTGAAATAGTAGTGGCGGTGAAGATGCCGCCTACCCGTGGCAAGACGGAAAGACCCCGTGGACCTTTACTGTACGCTTGCAGCGGTCATGGATTTGAACTGCGTAGGATAGGTGGGAGACTTTGAAGTTCCGCTCTCGGGCGGGATGGAGTCATTGGTGAAATACCACCCTGTTTGGATTCGTGGCCTAACCCTGATTCCCGTGAAGCCGGGCAGGGGACACTGCATGCCGGGCAGTTTGACTGGGGCGGTCTCCTCCAAAAAAGTAACGGAGGAGTGCAAAGGTTGGCTCAGTGCGGTTGGCAACCGCACCAAGAGTGCAAAGGCATAAGCCAGCTTTAGTGCAAGCCATACAGGGCAAGCACTCTCGAAAGAGGGCCTTAGTGATCCGGCGATCCCGTGTGGAAGGGTCGTCGCTCAACGGATAAAAGGTACCCCGGGGATAACAGGCTGATCGCTCCCGAGCGTCCATAGCGGCGGAGCGGTTTGGCACCTCGATGTCGGCTCTTCGCATCCTGGGGCTGAAGGCGGTCCCAAGGGTTGGGCTGTTCGCCCATTAAAGCGGAACGCGAGCTGGGTTCAGACCGGCGTGAGCCAGGTCGGTCCCTATCTGCCATGGGCGCAGCAATGTTGACGGGAGACAACCTTAGTACGAGAGGATTGGGTTGGACGTACCCCTGGTGTGCCAGTTGGACCGCTCGGTCCACAGCTGGGTAGCTAAGTACGGCAGGGATAACCGCTGAAAGCATCTAAGCGGGAAGCCCACCCGAAGATAAGCATTGCATGTCGCAAGACGAGAGACCCCCGGTAGACCACCGGGTTGATAGGCCGCACGTGCACGCGGAGAGATCCGTTCAGCGAAGCGGTACTAACGGTCGATTGCTTGGCCTTGTCTACCAGGCCCCGCGGACAGCGCATCGCGCTGACGCCGGCCCGGTCTGCATGGCCCGCAGGCTGCTCAATGCATGAACAGTGCAGCTCACGTTTGAATCACATTGTTCCCGCGCGCTGCGCGGGCGCGACACCAACACCTCGACTTCACCCGGTCGCGGCCGACAGGCCTCGCCCGGATTTGTCGGTGACAACAAGCAGGGGGAAACACCTGTTCCCATCCCGAACACAGAAGTGAAGACCCTGCTGCCGATGATACTGCTCAGCGGGAAAGTAGGTCATTGCCGACTTTGATGGGCCCTGCCAGGGAAACCTGGCGGGGCCCTTCTGCTTTTTGAGCGCGCGCCTCGCATGCGCGGCGCGCTGCGTCCTCCACGGCAGGGATCCCTCGTGCGCCAAATGCGTATGATCCCTATCCGACTGGGGGAACCGGTTGACGGACGCGGCCGCGACCGAAGGCACAGCTGATTCGATTGTCCGCGTTCCCAATTCCCTGCCGATCCTCGTGATCCCCTCTTTACGCTTTCCGGGGCACGCACAGGCATGTTCAAGATCTTCATTGGCAATCTCGACAAGCGCACCACCGTAGAGCAGGTCAAGATGCTGCTCGCGAGCTTCCCCGACCTCGAGGACCTCGTGCTCGCGACGGACGATGACGGCAAGAGCCGCGGCTTTGCGATCGCGATGTTCCGCGATCCCGAGCGCGGCAGGGAGGCAATCGCTGCGCTGTCGCAGCGTCGCATCAACGGCCGCGAGCTCGTCGTCAATGAGGCGCTGAGCAAGAAGGAACGCAAGAAGTTCCTGGCCGAGAAGGCCAAGCAGGATGCCGAGCGCCAGCGCGGGTTCGGTCCGCGCGGACCCGGCGGCATGTCGTCTCGCCCATCGAACCGCCCCTTCAACAGGAATCCTCGTCGTGGCGGCGGGTTCGATGACCGGCGCGGATATGGCGATGGCGGGGGTCAGTCAGGCCCGTCGTTCGGTTCGCCGCGACAGTTCGGTGGCCACGGTGGCGGCTCTGCAGGGTTCGGCGGATCGCGCGGTCCCGCGCCGTCGGTTCCGCCGGGCACAGGCCGCATCGGTGGCGTCGGGCTCGGTGGCTCCCGTACGTTCGGTGGGTCGGCCGCTGGCGGATCGCGTCCTCCGATGGGCGGATCAACTCCGGGCGGACCGCGTCCTCCTATGGGCGGCCCGGGTCCTGGTGCGCCGCGTCCTCCAATGGGCACGCCGGCCGCGCCGAGCTCCGCGACTCCGCCGCCCGCACCATCGCCGACGCCGCGTCCGCTGACGTTCGGCACGGGTCGGCCCACGACGCCATCGACAGCCATCCCGCTTGCCGCGCCCAGATCGCCGCTCGCGCCGAGGACCGCATCTCCTGCACCTGCACCAGCCGTCTCGCCGCCGGCCGCCTCCACGCCCGTGCGTACGTCGCCGGCATCGGATCCTGCGCCTGCGACTGCAGCGCCCGCTCCCGTGGCGGCTCGGGAAGAGCCTGCGGCGACGGCGAGCGACGCGCCCTCCGCGGGCAAGATCGCCAAGACGTCCAAGGCCTCTTCAGCCAAGCCTGCGGCGAAGTCCGCGGCAAAGGCTTCGGGCAAGGCCCCGTCCAAGTCTTCGCCGAAGTCCGACAAGGCTGAGCCGAAGGCAAAGTCGACGAAGGCAGCTGCGCCGCGACGCAAGAAGTCCTCGGACGAGGAGTGAGGCGGGCCGTGGAGTCAGATCCGGGCGACGCAGCGGGCGAGAGTCCGCACGCGATCCTTGGACTTCCGTTGGCCTGGACCGTCACGGACGCGCAGGTTCGTGCGGCGCAGGTCAGGGCGCTTGCACGTTGCCATCCCGATCGGCACCCCGAGGGCGCCGCACGCGAGGCGGCGATGCGCATGAGCGCACGCATCAACGAGGCCGTGGCCGCGCTTGCAACGCCTGATGCGCGCGCGGAGGCGTTCGTGCGCGCGGGCGGCGTTGCCGCGATTCCCCAGTTGCCCCCGGAGGAGCTGATGGAATGGCTTGAGCGGCGGGAGTGGATCGAGGAGCGACGGCAGGAGGGTGGAGCTGGGCTCGATGCGATCGCCCAGTGGCAGCGTGCGACGCTCAACGAGATCCTGGAGTCGATTCGGTCTGCGATCTGCGATGCGGAGGGCCTTCCGCGCCGTGACGCGGACTGGGACGCCGGCCGTCTCGGCATCGCGCGGCTCCGGGCCCTTCGGCGGGCGTGCGGCGGCTGAGATATGTATACTTGTCGGTCCTGCGCGCCAGTAGCTCAGCTGGCTAGAGCACACCCCTGATAAGGGTGAGGTCGATGGTTCGAGTCCATTCTGGCGCACTTTGGCGGCCGCCCCCGTGGGCGGCCGCGGCCGTTTTGGAACCGGCCGCGCCGTATGCGGGGAGGCTCAGCGGATCGCATTGCGCCTATCCTTCCCGCCCCTGTCCCGAGTCCGGGACGGGGCCACACCGACCCCTCAACTCAAGGACCCGCCACATGCGTCGCGCCAAGATCTCGATCATCGGAGCCGGAAACGTTGGAGCCACCTGCGCCCACTGGGCCGCCGCCAAGGAGCTTGGCGACATCGTGCTGCTCGACATTCCCGACCGTGCGGGCGTGGCCAAGGGCAAGGCCCTTGACCTGCTCTGCTGCGGCCCGATCGAGGAGTTCGATTCGCGCGTGATCGGCACGAGCGACTACGCCGACACGGCCGGCAGCGATGTGGTGGTCGTGACCGCAGGCCTGCCCCGCAAGCCGGGCATGAGCCGCGACGACCTGATCGCCACCAACGTCAAGATCGTGAAGGAGGTCGCCGCGCAGGTCGCCAAGCACTCGCCCAACGCGGTCATGATCGTGGTCAGCAATCCGCTCGACGCGATGGTCTACACCGCCTGGAAGGCCTCCGGCTTCCCCACGAACCGCATCCTGGGCCAGGCCGGCGCGCTCGATGTGGCCCGCTTCCGGGCCTTCCTGGCCATGGAGCTAGGCTGCTCGATCGAGGACATCCAGGCGCTGCTGCTCGGCGGGCACGGCGACGACATGGTGCCGCTGCCGCGCTTCACCAGCGTGCACGGCATCCCGATCGACATGCTGCTGCCCAAGGAGAAGATCGATGCGTGCGTGCAGCGCGCGAAGGTCGGCGGAGGCGAGATCGTGCAGCTGATGGGCACGAGCGCCTACTACGCGCCTGCCTCCGGCACGATCCAGATGGTCGAGGCGATCGTCAAGGACAAGAAGCGCATCCTGCCGTGCGCCGCGTACTGCGAGAGCGAGTTCGGCGTGGCGCCGGGCCAGAAGGGCAAGGGCTACTTCGTCGGCGTGCCGTGCGTGCTTGGCGCCAAGGGCATGGAGCGTGTCGTCGAGGTCAAGCTCGACGGCGGCGAGTCCAAGCTCATGGCCGAGAGCATCCAGCACGTGAAGGATCTCGTCTCGATCGTCCAGAAGACCTTCCCGGAGCTCGCCTGAGCCCTCGTTGAAGGCGGCGAGCGTGGAGCGCCGATACACCTTGGGTGAAGGTGTCCGCGCCGCTCTTCAGGATCGATCCCGGCTGGCCATTCCTGGTGGCCGGGCTGCTGCTCATTGGCGCGACCGCGGTGCTGCCCGAGGCCGAGAAGGTGCACGGCATGCGCACCCAGCTGGCGCACCTCAAGCACATCGAGGACCACAACTTCACGCGCATGCAGGCGTGCTCGCGGTTCATGGATGACCTCGCGGCAAACGACCCCGCGCTGCTCAGGCGCCTCGCGGCGAGCCAGCTGAACCTGATGCCCAAGGGCGAGAAGCCGCTCCTGCTGGCCTCGTCGATCGGCGCCACGCCCACGGACTGGATCGAGTCGAGCGTGCCGATGCCGGTGTTCGACCCCGAGCCTTACCCGGACACCCTGCTGGCGCGCTGGACGCTCGGCCCGATGCGCCTCTGGATCATCGGGGCTGGAGCGTTCTCGGTGTTCGTGGGGCTGGTGCTGACCACTGGCGCCGCGACTTCGCGGAAAGAAGGCACGGTGCCGGCAACCGCCGTCTGAGCGCCGCTAGGGTGCGTGCGCCGGCGACGCCCGGTGCCGCCCATGAGCCTGATCTGCCACTCGTATCCGGAGGAGGTCGACGACCGCACGCTGGCGCTGGCCATGGCGCTTGGGCAGGCGGGGCCGACGGCTCGCCGCGCGTGCGTGGCGCTCGGCGGACCTCGTGCGGTGCCGATGCCAGGCAGTCCAGGCGCGCCGTGCGCTTCCGCTGACATCCCCGATGGTGAACTCACCCCTGAGCAGCGCTGGGAACGTGTCGGGACCAGGCTGCACGAACGCCTGGCGCTCGGCGACGTGGCCCGGGAGCGCGCGATGATGCGGGATGCTGGCGTCGGGCTGATCCTGTGGGGTGATGCCGCGTACCCGCCGCTGCTGGCGGCGTCCGAGGATCCCCCGGTCGCGCTCTGGCTCTGCGGCAACCCGGCGGCACTGCAGCGACCGGGCATCTCCATCGTGGGCGCGCGTCGCGCCACCAGCTACGGCATCTCGCAGGCCGCGCGCTTCGCCGAGCACCTCGCCGAGGTCGGGTGGATGATCGCCTCCGGTGCTGCTCGAGGTGTGGACGCGCAAGCGCACCGGGCGGCGCTGCGCGCGGGAGGCACGACCGTGGCGATCGTCGGCGGGGGCCTCGCGGACCCTTACCCGCCGGAGCACGTCGGTCTGCTGCGGGCGATTGTCGAGGCCGGCGGCGCCGTCGTCAGCGAGTCGCCGATGGGCACTCCCGCCACACCGGACCGATTCCCCGCGCGCAACCGCATCATCGCCGGGCTCACTGCCGCGACACTGGTGATCGAGGCAGCGCGCGACTCCGGCGCGATGATCACCGCAAGGCTCGCGCTCGAGCTCGGTCACCGGGACGTGATGGCGCTGCCGGGACCGGTGCACAGCCCGCTGTCGGCCGGTTGCCATGAGATCATCCGCGCGGCCGGAGCGCTTGTCGAGTCGCCTGAGGAAGTCGATGCTCGGCTGCGGCGCGAGAACCGCATGCTGCTGGCCTCGTGCGGGCTGATGCCCCCGGATCAGTTGAGGCCGAGCGAGTAGAAGACCGTCGAGAACAGGAGGTCAGCGATCACGATGGCGACCGTCGTCTGGACGACCGTCGCCGTGGTCGCGCGGCCGACGCCTGCGGCGCCACCGGTCACGCGAAGCCCGTTTGTGCAGGCAATCAGGCCCAGGATGAGGCCGAACACGCCCGCCTTGAAGATGCCGGTGGTGAAGTCCACCATCTCGAGCTGGTCGATCGTGTTGAACTTGTAGATCTCGTAGGGGATGCCGAGCACCCACACGCCGATCACGCCGCCCATCACTACGGACATCAGGTCGGCGAGCACGGCAAGCACGAGCAGGCTTCCTGCCGTCGCGATCAGGCGCGGCACGACAAGGAACCTCACAGGATTGAGCGCCATCGCCTCGAGCGCCTCGATCTCCTCGCCGACGACCATCGTGCCCAGCTCGGCGGCGATCGATGCGCCAGCGAATCCGGTGAGCACGATTGCGGCGATCAGCGGGCCAAGCTCGCGGAACACCGCCACGGCGATGAGGTTGGCGACCTTGTCGGTCTGGCCGAACGTCTCGAGGCTCGGCGCGGTCTGCAGCGCCAGGATGATGCCGATGCAGCCCGAGACCAGCGCCACGATGCCGACGCTGCGCACGCCCACGCGAACCACCTGCGCCGCGAGCTCCTGCGCGCCGAAGCGGGCCCGGCGCAGCAGCAGGCTCCGCACGACCCACACCGACACGTCGTAGAGGAGCCAGCTCCAGGCCCCGATCATGCTGAGCACGCCCGTCCAGACGCTCCACCACCACTCGACCGGAGCCATGGCCACCGCCGCCGCACGGCTCCCGCCCGCGCGTGCGTCCTGGGATGGAGTGGGTGCCGTGCTCATGGTGTCACGCCTCGCGCCGCGGTCACGCCTTCAGCGCGGCGTCACGCGATTCGGCAATCGAGAACATCTGGATCAGCCGCGAGATCTCGAACGCGCTGCGCACCCGGGGCGAGAGGTTGCAGAGCACGAGCTTGGTCTTGTGGCGCATCGAGGTCTGCAGTGCCTCGACCAGGGTCGCGATGCCGGAGGAATCCATGTAGGGCACCCCAGCGAGGTCAAGGACCAGCTTCGGCGGCTTGTCAGCCTGCACCGCGGCGATTGTCTTCTGAAGGCTTGGCGAGTGCGCCATGTCGATCTCGCCCTTCGGGGCCAGCACCACGGTGCTGCCTTCCGTCGCCTGCTCCACAGTCATCGGCTTTGACACGCGGTTTGGACTCCTTCGGTGCGATGCTAGCGGGAGGACTCGGCGGCTGCGGCGGGGACCAGCTTGAGCATCCGCAGCCGCATGCCGCCTCCCGGCCGCTGCTCCCACGAGCACTCGTCCATCGTGTGCCTGATGAAATGGACGCCGAGCCCGCCGGGCCTCACATCATCGAGGTCGCGCCCCCGGATCGTGGCCGGATCCACGCTGGCCCCGAGATCCTCGATGACAATCTCGATCGAGTCCGGGCCTTCGTGGATCCATGCGCTGATCCAGATGCGCCCGTCGCGCTGGCCCTTGTAGCCATGGCGCATGACGTTGGCGAGCGCCTCGTCCATCGCGAGGCTGATGAGGCCGCATGAGTGGTCGTCGAACCCGCACTGGCTCGCGAGCGCGTCCACCATCACGCGCACCGGACGGAGGAACTCGGGTGCGCTGAAGATGCGAATCGAGATGTCGGGATCCCGTGACATGGACTGCCTCGCCGTTTCACCCCGCCTGATCGACCGGTCCGCGCAACGCCGCGCCTCAGGTCGGGGGCTGCGGGGGAGGGTAGATGGTCGAGCTCTGGGGGCGCGCCGGCGGGTCGAGCCGCTGCGCGACCACCCACTCGCGCCAGCGGCGATACCCCTGCAGGCGCAGCGGCAGGGGATCGGCGAAGTCGTACCCGAGCGTCTGGCCAGTCATCCTCTCGAGCGCGCCGATGGCCATCATCCGGACCAGGTCATCGTCGGACCGCAGGCACTCGACGATCTCCGGGATCTGCTGCTTGCGCTCCTCGCGGACGGCCGACTCGATGGCGTACACCTGCGCACCCGGTGCGGGGTTCTTGAAGCCGCCCTCGGTGGCGCTTGGTGCGCATGCAGCGACCAGCAGCGCTGCGCACGCGCACAGCATGGCCCGCGCGGCGACGCCCCAGGCAGCGGACATGGTGTGGAGGCCGTCAGGCGCCATGGATCCGAGGATAGGTTTCAGACCGAATCGCGCTAGCATTCGGCGCTTCATCCACCGATTCTCAACCTAGTCGTGGGCGACTGGAGCGGATAATCGGCACTAGGGACCCGGAATGTCCGCAGTTACAAGACCCACATCGGATGCACAGCCGCCATCGACCTCGTCGGGACGCCGCAGCGCGCCGCTTGCCGAGATTCCGGAAGGCGTGTCGGAGGCCGTGCTCGTGCTCGACTTCGGCAGCCAGTACGCGCAGCTGATCGCGCGCCGAGTGCGCGAGGCGGGAGTGTTCAGCGTGCTCGTGCGTCCCGATGCGCCGGCTGCAGAGCTCGCGAAGCTCAAGCCCGCAGGCATCATCATGTCCGGCGGACCCTCGAGCGTGACCGACGCGGGCGCACCGCGGTGCGATCCGGCGCTGCTTGACATCGGCGTGCCGGTGCTCGGGATCTGCTACGGGATGCAGCTCGCCTGCCAGATGATGGGCAGCACCGTCAAGGGCGCGCCGAGCCGCGAGTACGGCCGGGCCCATCTGGAGATCAGCGACTCGAAGGACATCTTCGCGGGCGTGCCTGACCGCACGGTCGTGTGGGCGAGCCACGGGGACCAGGTGCTCGATCTCGATCCGGGGTTCGAGGTGCTCGCCTCGACGCCGACGTGCCCGTTCGCCGCAGTGCGCCACCGTGCGCGCCGGTTCGTGGGCGTGCAGTTCCATCCTGAGGTGACGCACACGCCGCACGGCGCGGACATCCTGCGCAACTTCCTCTTCGGCGTGTGCGGGTGCCACGGCACCTGGCGCATGAGCGACTACGTGGCGAGCGAGACCGCACGGCTCAGGCGTGTGGTGGGGCAGAGCCGCGTGATCTGCGGGCTCTCCGGGGGCGTCGACAGCTCGGTGGTGGCGGCGCTGCTCGCGCGCGCGATCGGACCCCAGCTCGTCTGCATCTTCGTGGACAACGGGCTCCTGCGGAAGGGCGAGCGCAAGCTGGTCGAGGACACCTTCCGCGGGCACTTCGACATCGACCTGCGTGTCGTGGACGCGAGCGACGCGTTCCTCTCCGACCTCGACGGCATCGAGGAGCCGCAGGAGAAGCGCCGGCGGATCGGGCACCGCTTCATCGAGGTGTTCCGCGAGGCGTCAGCGGGCGTCAGCGGCGATGTGAGGTTCCTCGCGCAGGGCACGCTGTACCCCGATGTGATCGAGAGCGGCCATGGGCACGCAGGCACCGCCGCGAACATCAAGCTGCACCACAACGTGGGAGGCCTTCCGGAGAAGCTCGGGTTCGAGCTGATCGAGCCGCTGCGCAGCCTCTTCAAGGATGAGGTGCGCACGCTTGGCGAGGTGCTCGGGCTCCCGTCGCACATGGTGTGGCGGCATCCGTTCCCGGGTCCTGGGCTCGCGGTGCGCTGCCTCGGCGGCGTCACGCGGCAGAAGCTCGACATCCTGCGCGCCTGCGACGAGATCCTGCTTGAGGAGATCGTCTCGGCGGATCTCTACCGCAAGACCGACCAGGTCTTTGCGGTGCTTACGCCGCTGCGCAGCGTGGGCGTGATGGGCGATGGCCGCACGTACGACCACGTCGTCGCGCTGCGTGCCGTGACGACGCAGGACTTCATGACCGCGGACTGGGCGCGCATTCCCTACGACGTGCTCGCGACAGTGTCGAGCCGCATCATCAACGAGGTCAAGGGCGTCAACCGCGTCGTCTACGACATCTCGAGCAAGCCGCCGGCCACGATCGAGTGGGAGTGAGCCGTGCTCAGCGGCGGCCGCCGCCGGTGGGCGTCACGCCCTCGTGCGCGGGCGTGCCGGCCGGACCGGCAGGTCCGGCCGCACGGCGGAAGGAGTTGTGCAGCTGGTTCTGCGCGAAGTCGCGGTCCTCGAAGGTCGTGCCGCGCGGCCAGCCCCACACGTCGTAGTAGGGATCGCAGTAGGAGTTCCATCCCCAGCCGCCGTAGTAGCTGTTGGGGCCCCACGCATCCGCGGTGTAGGTGAACGCCTGGTTGAGGTTGCCGGTCGTGGCCTCGCCCGAGGGACCTCCGGAGTAGTAGGGCCCGAGCATGCCCATGTCGACGGGCGGCGTCCAGCCGTAGTTCGCGTAGGGATTCGCGACGCCTGAGGCGATGCCCATCTGGCTGAACTGGTATCCGGTCGTGGCGCCCTGGCTGAACGCGTAGTTGTAGTTGAAGCCGTCGCTGAAGAAGCCGCTCTTGTCCCACTGCTCCTGCAGCTCGCGCAGGTGCTGGTAGTAGGCCTTCTGCTGCTGGCTGTAGGCGGCGTTCGCCGCGGCGTACTTGGCCTGCTGCGCTGCCTTCTGCTGCGCCATCCATCCCTGCGCCCAGGTCTGGTAGTCCTTGAGCGCGTTCTGCGTGGAGAGGTACTGGCTCATCTCCGCGACCTGCTGCAGGTATCCGTTCTGGTCGTTCCACGCGGCCTGCGCCTGGCTCGTGGTGGCGGCGACCTGGCGACCGAGGGCCGCGAGATCCTGCGTTGGAGGCGCGAACGATCCCTGGAGGCGCTGCTGCTCCATCGCGACCTGGTAGGCCTTCTGGAACGTCTGCGATGGCGGGGGCGCCGCGGGCGCCTTGAGGCCGGCCTTCCATGTGGCGAAGCCCTGGTCGAGCGACTTCTCCTTCAGGAAGGCGTTCATGGCCTCGATGCGCGTGCGCGCGCTGTGGTTCATGTTGCCGAGCGAGTCGATCATCGACTGGAGCGCATGGAGCTCGATGGTCAGGTTGACGAGCGCGCTGGCGAGCTGGGGGTTGATGCGCGGCGCGGCGGGCTGAGCGGGCGAACCGTCCGTCCCGTCGGCATCCTGCGGCGCGGCGGCCGCAGCCTGCGCCACCGGTGCTGCTGCTGGAGCATCGGCTTGCGGCAGCGGTCCGGCGCTGGTGGCGGTCAGGAGAAGGACGGTCAGGCTCGCGCTGTACATGGGTCGGGGATGGTAACGCGCCTAGCATCGGGCCCGTGACGGGTCCTGACCGGCTCAATCGGCGTCACGCGGTGCGCGCCCTGCTCGGTGGCGCAGCGGCCATGGCGTTTGGCGCATGCTCGGATCGCCCGGTGCCGGGCGCACCGGGGTCACTTGCCGATCAAGGCGGGGCTCGCGGCGCTGCAGCCTTGCCAGGTCGTGCGGACTCCTCAGCCCAGTCCAATCCCATCTCGCTCGCGCAGTGGTCCCTTCACCGGATGATCCGGCGCGGCGAGCTCGAGCCGCTGGACTTCCCTGCATTCGCGCGCGAGCGGTTCGGCATCGGCATCGTCGAGTACGTGAACTCCTTCTACGCGTCGCGCACCGATGACGCCAGTTGGGTGCCGGAGCTCGCGCGGCGCGCGAGCGCAAGCGGCGTGGCAAGCCGGCTCATCATGTGCGACGGGCTCGGCATGGTGGGCGACCCCGATGCAGGCGCGCGCGCAGCTGCGGTGCGCGCGCACGAGAGATGGATGGACATCGCGGCGGCGCTTGGGTGCATGGCGATCAGGGTGAATGCGCGCAGCGCGGGCGACGCCGATGAGCAGCTGAAGCTGTGTGCGGACGGGCTGCGGGCGCTGTGCGCCGCGGCGCGGACGCGGCAACTGCGCGTGCTTGTGGAGAACCATGGCGGCCTCTCGTGCGACGGCGCATGGGTGGCCCGGCTGATGCGCGCGGTGAGCATGCCCGGGTGCGGCACGCTTCCGGACTTCGGGAACTTCACGTGCGCCGACGGCACCGTGGCGGACCGGTACGCGGGAGTCGAGGCGATGATGCCGTGGGCTGGTGCGGTGAGCGCCAAGAGCGGGTCCTTCGATGCGGCCGGCAACGAGACGGCGATCGACTACCCGCGCATGATGCGCATCGTGCGTGCGGCGGGGTACTGGGGGGCCATCGGCGTCGAGTACGAGGGCAAGGCGCTCGGCGAGATCGAGGGCATCGAGGCGACGAAGTCGCTGCTGCTGCGTCTGGGCTGCGCACTCAGCGTTGGTGCCTGACCTGGCAGCAGGTAACTTTCCCGGAATGCTCTCGCCCCACCCACACGGCACACATCATCCGCACGCGCCCACCGGAGTGCAGCGCACGGCAGCGATCCTGGTCACGGGCGCGGGCGGCGAGATGGGCCACGGCCTCCTCACTGCGCTGCGCGCACATGCGGACTCGGCGGGTGACGAGGGTCCGGCCATCGTGGCCATGGACATCCGCGAGCTCGCGCCGGAGATCCGCGAGTGCTGCGACCAGACCTACATCGGGGACATCTGCGACCGCGCGATGCTCGAGAGGCTCCTGGCCATGTACGAGATCGGCGAGGTCTACCACCTCGCGGCCCTGCTCTCGACGCGCGGCGAGTTCGCTCCCGAGACGGCGCACCACGTGAACGTGGGCGGCACGATAAACATGCTGCACCTCGCGGCGGAGCAGGCGCGCACGCACGGGCGCACGGTCAGGTTCTTCTTCCCGAGCTCGATCGCCGCGTACGGCATGGCGAGCGTCGCAGCCAAGCGCGCGGCGGGGACTGTGGGGGAGGACGATCACCTCGATCCGCACACGATGTACGGGTGCAACAAGCTCGAGGGCGAGCACCTTGGCCGCTACTACGAGTTCCACTACCGCAAGCTCGCGAAGGACCGCATCGAGAGGCCCATCGACTTCAGGTCGATCCGCTTCCCGGGCATCATCAGCGCCGAGACGGTGCCGTCCGGTGGCACGAGCGACTACGGCCCGGAGATGATCCACGCCGCGGCGGCCGGCAAGCCCTACCGCTGCTTCGTGCGGCCCGATTCGCGCATCCCCTTCATGACCATGCCTGAGGCGATCGATGCGGTCTTGCGTCTCATGGCCGCGCCCAAGGCCTCGCTGTCGCGCAGCACGTACAACGTGGCGAGCTTCTCGCCGAGCGCCGCGGACTTCGCCGCCCTCGTGCATTCGACGTTCCCCGGCGCGGAGATCTCCTTCGAGCCGGATGCGGGCCGGCAGTCGATCGTCGACTCGTGGCCCGAGTCATGCGACGACTCGGCGGCACGCCGCGACTGGGGCTGGTCACCGAGCCACACGCTCGACACGGCCTTCCGGGAGTACCTCGTGCCCCGCATCAGGGAGCGGTACGCATAGGGGAGTTGGCGGGCGGGGGGCGCCCCACAGTCCGGGTCAGGTTGCCGGTGCGGACAATGTTCGGGGAAGTCCGCGCTTTGTGCGTCACGAATGCCGGCAGGCGGAGAATTCACCTCCGTGGATCCGCGCGCAGCCGATGCCGTCGCATTGTGGACCGCCGCACAGCCGGCGG